>CAMCQL010000245.1 GCA_945877005.1 Chryseobacterium gleum | reverse complement strand
GCAAGAGCTAATTTGCATCGTTTCTTTGAGAAAATGGACAAAGTAGCGACTGAAAAATCGAAGTTACATATTTTACATTATGGTGATTCTCAAATAGAAGGAGATAGAATGACTTCTTATATTCGTCAACGTATTCAAAATCAATTTGGAGGAAATGGACCAGGTTTGATTCCTGCGATGAACGTTTATCAAACAATGTCATTTAAACAAAATTACTCTTCTAATTTTGTTAGATACAATTGTTTTGGTGGATTAAAATTGAAAAATCGAAGATACGGTGCAATGGGATCTGCTGCAAGGTTTACTGCAGAAGAATATGATAGTTCGGAAATTTCAAATACAAATGTTATTAAAGAAGCATGGATTGAAATCGAGCCATCTTACAGCGCTCAAAGTAGAGCACGAACCTATAATAATGTAAAAATGTTTTATACAAGTTGTGTAAAACCATGTGCAGTAAAAGTATTTCAGAATGGAAAATTAATTCACGAAGATAGTTTAGTAAAAGATGGAAAATACCACGTTCTTCCTCTGAGTTTTACTTCTTCAGCTGGGACATTAAAATATGTTTTTTCAAGTGCTTTAAGTCCTACAATTTGTGGATTTTCTTTGGAAGGTGATTATGGGGTTCAAGTTGATAATATTGGAATGAGAGGTTGTAGCGGGACTTTCTTCGGATATTTAGATCACAATGTAGTGAGTAGAATGTACAATGATTTAAACAGTGAACTGATTCTATTGCAATTTGGAGGAAATTCTGTTCCTTATTTTAAGGATAGTTCATCTGTTCGAAGATATGCTTCACAATTTCAATCACAAATTCGAATGGTCAAAAAATTACATCCATCAACGGCAATTATTGTCATTGGACCGAGTGATATGTCTAAGTTTAGTGGTGGAATTTATGAGTCATATCGATTGTTACCATATTGTGTTGCTCAAATGAGAAAAGTTTCATCAAATGAAGGTGCCGGTTATTGGGATTTATTTTCAGCTATGGGAGGGTTAAATTCAATGCCATCTTGGGTAGAAAGTGGTTTAGCAGGTAAAGATTATATACATTTTAGTAATCGAGGGGCTAGTATTGCATCACAATTATTTTATGATGCATTTGAGGCTGAATTTGCAAAGTGGAAACAACTAGAGTAAATGTTTCTTAATGAGATTGATAGAAAATTTTAAAAAATGTAACAAATTGATTTTGAGATTAATGTATTCTATAGGGTTTGTGTTTATGTTGTTTTCGTGTTCAACGATTGGACAACTATTTTCACGTCCTGATACTTTAAATAGTTACGAATTTTCTGATTTTTATAATTTAGATACTTCATTAAAATCAAAATATCCCTTCATTCATTTTGATAAAAATAACTTTCAATTCTTGACAAAAGTTAGCCCAAATTGGGTGAATTTGTATCGAAATATGCAGAAAATGGTCCAAGAAAAAGACAGAAAATTAAATTTTTATCATATTGGGGGGTCTCATTTACAAGCAGATATATATAGTCACGATATAAGAGAAAAACTACAAATGACATGGGAAGGAGTTCCAGGTGAAAGAGGGTTTTTATTTCCTTTTGATTTGGCAAAAACAAATAATCCGGCGAACTATGAATTTTCTTCTTCTAATAACTGGAAATCCTACAGAAGTGTAGCGCACGATGTATGTGAATTAGATTATGGATTATTAGGAGCGATTGTATCTTGTTCTGATACTAAAATGGATTTGCATTTCCGTCACGATAAAACAAAAGTGAAACCTGGATTTTCTAAAATTAGAATCTTTCATAACAAAGGTAAATTACCTTACAGCTTCGATTTTGGCGCTGTCCAAACGTGCGTTACTGAAGAAAGAAGAAATGAAGAAGTTGGTTATACCGATATTTTCTTTACGGAATGTTTGGATTCATTTGATATTGATATCTCCAAAACGACAGCAGAATCGTATGAATTAAAAATATCGGGAATTCAATTAACGAATGATCAGCCAGGTATCTCATATACTTCTATTGGTGTTAATGGAGCCGCTTTATTTACTTATTTAGAATGTGGTAATTTTGAGGAACAATTAAAACAATCAGCACCCGATTTTTTCGCTTTTTCTGTAGGTACAAATGATGCGAATGTACCTTTTGAAAGTTTTGATCCATTAGTTTATAAAGCGAATCTTGAAAAAATGATGCAAATTGTTTTCCGTGCTAACCCCAATTGCGCCATTTTATTGACGGTTCCAAATGATTCGTATTACCATAAAAAAAGTATGAATAAAAATATTGCAAGACAAAGGGATGTTATAAATGAATTAGCCGTTCAATATCAATGTCCTGTTTGGGATTTATATGGGATTATGGGTGAATTAGGTTCTTCTAAAACATGGCAAGATGCAGGTTTAATGAAGGAAGATAAAGTTCATTTTACGCCAATTGGATATCATTTAAAAGGAGATATGTATTTCGACGCCTTTATGAAATGGTTGGAGCAAATGGATAAAAGCAAATTGAAAAACAAAAAGTAAAGAATGTTAGAGCGATTATTTTCTTTTAAAAGTGGCTATGGGTATGCTATAAGTTTTACTCAACTCGACTTTTGGTTGTTTTTCTTACTGGTGATGATGATTTTTTCAGTCTTACAAAAAAAGACGCTACTTAAAACTATCTTCTTTACAGCAATTGGTTTGTTCTTCTATTACAAAACTTCTGGCGCATCGGTTGTAATATTATCCTTTTCAATTATTTTAAATTACCTGGCAGCAAAGTGGATTCATACATCGAGTTCATTACTAGGAAAGAAAACGGTTATGATAATTTCCGTTGTTTTAAACATTTTAATTCTTGGATATTTTAAATATGCATTCTTTTTCACTGAATCATTCAATGAAATGTTTCAGACAGATTATAAAGCTTTGAATTATTTCGCTCAATGGACAAGTGGATTTACAGGAACAGGTTCTTTAGTAGATAAAATAATTGTACCTGCAGGAGTATCTTTTTTTACGTTTCA
>CAMCQL010000244.1 GCA_945877005.1 Chryseobacterium gleum | reverse complement strand
TCATTATTTTATCTCTAATGGTTTGTTGATTAGACCTTTGGGTAATATTGTGTTTTTAAATCCTCCTTTTTGTGTGACTAATGAAGAACTATCAAGAATGTATGATGGGATACGAGGATTATTGAGTCATATCAAATAATTATAGTACTGAAAACTGATTCTACTACAAAGCCCCTCTTTACAAAGCTTATTGAAATGGTTAAAATCCTCCAAAGATTTAATAAAATCAATGGATTTAGGATAAAATTGTTATATTTAGTAAAATCTTCAATTGAAAAGTGTTTGTTTGAAGATTAATTTACGAAGTATGTTAGGTGCGCAATATGTAAGAAAAGGTTTGTTTTTTATTCGGTCTTTTTTTCCGTTACAACTTCTTTTTGGGCACTTAAAATACAATCTTTTTGCAACTTCTTTTTGGATCCTACTTTTTTTGATTGTTTCTGATAATTTGGGCTTTCATTATGGAATTCCTTTTCTTTTTTACTCTCCGGAATACAATGGTGAAATAGGTATCGTTTCTTTTGGATTGCTAGGTTTTGCATTTGGTGGGTTTACGGCAGCTTTTAATACGTATAGCTACATGAAAATGGGAAATAAATATCCTTTTCTAGCTACTTTGTCGCGTCCTTTTTTACTGTTTTCCTTGAATAATGCCATCATTCCGTTGGTTTTTAATTCTTTTTTCATTTATCGGTTTTCGATTTTTCAATTAACTGAAGAGTTTGCAACTTCAGCAGAAGTGTATAAATATGTGTTTTCGTATCTTGTTGGTTTTACACTTTTTATCGTTTTCACCATACTTTATTTTTTTCCAGTTAATCGAAATGTGTTTAAGTTACTTGGGGATGTAATTTCAGTAGATGAGGACGAAAATTCAGGATCATTTATGCACAATAAGATTGATTGGTCGCATTATTTTAGCTACCAAAAAGATCGTATTTATATTTATTTGTTTTCTATTTACAAACTAAGAAAAAGTCGTTCGATTAAGCATTATGATAAAGAGTTGCTCAAATCAGTGCTTTCAAAGACAAAAATCAATTCTTCTTTTTTTGAGATCGTTACAATCATCGCATTTATAGTTTTAGGTCTATTGCGAGATACTCCTTTGTTTGAGGTTCCGGCTGCAATGAGTTTTGTTACGTTGCTTACTATTATATTGATGTTATTCAGTGCATTACGTTCATGGGTAGGGTATTGGTCAAATGTTATTTTTATAGGGGTGTTATTGGTAATGAATCATATGAGTTTGAATACCGATTTCTTCCAATACAAGAGTTATGCATACGGCATGAATTATGCTCCTGAAAAAGCAGTACCTTTTAATATAGAATCTATTAGTGAACTTAATTTATCTGCGAAAGAAGTCAATGGTGCTAAAAAATCGTATGAACAAACCCTGAATCACTGGAAGCAACAAACAGGACAACAAGCTCCAAAAATGATTTTTATTTTAACTTCTGGAGGCGGTTCAAGGAGTGCTTTGTGGACTTTTTCTGTATTGCAACAAGTGGAGACACGTTTAAAAGGTGAGTTGTTTAAACATGTTCATTTAATTTCTGGAGCGTCGGGAGGGATGTTGGGTGCAGCGTATTACAGAGGCTTGGTTTTGAAAGATCGAACACAGCAAACACAATTGAGTTCAAAAGAGAAGTATACAAAAAATATGTCGAAAGATTTACTCAATAAATTGATTTTTTCGGCTTATTCGAACGATATTTTTTATCGGATGAAATTTAATAAATACGGAAACACCTACACCAAAGATCGCGGGTATGCATTTGAACAACAGTTGCATTCAAATACAGAACATGTTTTGGATGTACCTCTAGGTGCCTACAAGCTACCTGAAAAAAATGCGTTGATTCCAACTATGATTTTTGCTCCTACCATTATTGACAATGGCAGACGATTATTAATTTCTTCACAGAATTTATCTTTTCTATGTCAACCTAAAAACACGTTGAAAGGAATAACAAATTCTCATGAATATGTTGATTTCCAGTCTTTTTTTAAATCTAATGTTCCCGATAGTTTGCGTTTTGGGACTATTTTGCGAATGAATGCAACTTTTCCTTTTGTATTGCCAATGGTTTCGATGCCTACTAAACCTTCTGTGCACATCATGGATGCTGGATTGAGAGACAACTACGGTACTAAAGTGATGATAGATTTCATCTATTCCATGAGAGAATGGATCAAACGAAATACTTCTGGTGTGATTGTACTTCAGATTAGAGATACCAAAAGAATGTTGCGTGGTGATATCGTTCGAAATGTTTCTATGATGCAGAAATTTACATTGCCTTTTGGAAACATGTACGACAATTTTCCTAAAACCCAAGATTTCGACCAAGAACAATTAATGAATGTTGCTCTACAAAACCTTGGTTTTCCTGTTAACTACATTTCATTCAACTTATTGGAAGAGCAGAAAAAACGTATTTCATTGTCGTGGCATTTGACTTCACAAGAAAAAGCGCGTGTAAAGAAAGCTTTTTATAGTCGAGGGAATAAATATGCGATGTATGAGCTGACGCGGTTGTTGCGTTCGAAATGAAGGACAATTGTTTAAAATTTGAATTTAACTCACCAAATGAATAAGCATCTTTTCTTGCTTAAAATCAATAGTGGCATCATAGAATTCTATTTTACTCAATTTAAATAAATTAAGACCTTTGCAAAGTATCCACCCGACCAACCACATCTTGCTTAAATTCAAAAACCTCCTGACCTTCGTTCTCAAAAAGAAGGATAATGAATCTACAAGAAGCAATGTTTGCAGAAGTCGAGAATTGGTTAGTTTCGGGAGAGTCGAAGACAGTTTTTTTAACTGGCAAAGATTATAGCGAGGCCAAGTTTAATTATTGGTTGGTAAAATGGAAGGTTTCACAACGAGTTGGTGCACTTGCTGATTTTCGGGAAGTTGACTTCACGGAAGTGAAGTTGGGTAAAGTGTTAGAAATCGAAGCTCCATCAGGGGTAAAAATCACGGTGTTTGCATGAGTTTATTTGGACTGGATG
>CAMCQL010000243.1 GCA_945877005.1 Chryseobacterium gleum | reverse complement strand
AATCAATCGATTATAAAAGTTTACTGTCAGGTATAAAAACACGTGTTCGACAAGGACAAACAAAAATATTCCAATCAGCAAATGCAGAAATGTTGGCTACCTATTGGGATATCGGAAAGATGATACACGAACGCCAACAACTAGAAGGTTGGGGAAAAGGAGTCATTCCACGTTTGGCAGCAGATTTAAAAAATGAACTGAGTGATGTGAAAGGATTTTCGGAGAGGAATATTTTACGTATGCTCACTTTTTATAAAGAATATCAATCCCTTACAATTTGGCAACCGCCCGTTGCCAAATTAGAAAAAGAAGATAATCTAATTTCGCCACTATCCGTGTCGGAATTAAACACAGAAGAAATTCCAATTTCGCAACTGCCCGTTGCAAAATTACAATTAGATGAAATACAGTTAATTACTAAAGTTAGTTGGTCGCATCATGTAATTTTGATGCAAAAAATTAAAGACCTTCCTATCCGATTTTGGTATATGAAACAAGTAGTAGAACAAGGTTGGAGTAGAGATACCTTGGTAGTCCAAATTAAAAGCAAAGTACATGAACGCCAAGGAACTCTAATAAACAATTTTGACAAAACTTTAGCACAAACAGATTCCAATTGGGCAAAACATTTATTTAAAGACCCATATATTTTTGATTTCACCACTTTAGAAACTGAGTTTACGGAACGAGAATTAGAATTGAATTTAGTAAAACATGTTGAAAAATTTTTGGTAGAATTAGGAGCTGGGTTTGCATTTGTTGGTCGACAATATAAGTTAGAGGTAAGTGATAGAGATTTTTACGTCGATTTATTATTTTACCATCTTAAAATGCGTTGTTTCATTGTTATCGAATTGAAAAAAGGAGAATTTTTACCAGAGTATGCTGGGAAAATGAACTTTTATTGTTCAGCAGTAGATGAGCAACTCAAACACGAAACAGATAGTCCAACAATTGGATTAATTCTCTGCCAAGGGAAAGACAAATTATTTGCGGAATATACACTGCGTGATATCAATAAACCAATTGGTATTTCTGAATATGAATTAACTCGTATACTTCCTGATAACCTGAAAGGAAGTTTACCAAGTATTGAAGAAATTGAAGAGAATTTAAGTGATTTTGGAGGTTAAGAATCATTAAAACTTACCTTATTAGAGGAATACAATGCCTTGTTAAAACAAGAGTTTGGGAAGAAGTAATGAGGTATAAATTAGTGCGAATCAATTCTTTCAATCATATATTCTGTCATACCATTTGCTAATAACTTAACTAATGGTCTATCAGATTTTAGTTCTTCACATTCAACAATAGTAGAAATGTAGTTAATCTGGTTCTCTGTCTCTATTATTTTTGGAAAAATAGGAGGACAATTATTCTGCATTAATATTGCCCCAATAATTATTCTACAAACCCTACCGTTACCATCAGCAAAAGGATGAATTTCATTTAAAAACTTATTATGAAAGTAAGATATTTGTGTGAGTAAATGTTTGTCTTCCAGTAAGTTATTTATGTCATTCAATCTGTTTTTAAAAATATCAATATAAGAGGACATTATTATCTCTAAATTGTAATGAGGTGCATATATTTTATCTTCAAAATATGGAGATCTAGAACCTTTAGTAGGAAAATTTCTATATTCCCCTACTTGTTCCTTTTTATATTCATAATCCCAAGAAAAGGGACTTGACATTAGATTAATATGAATATTTTTAATAGATTCATCTGATATTTCAAATTCAGATAAAGTTTCTAATAAATTGGAAAGTGTTTTTTGATGTTCTGATACTCCTAATAAAGAAGATAAATTTACTGCTCTGATTGTTTCATCGTTTAAAAAGCGAATAGTATCTCCATATTGTAGTTTTGAATCTTCAATTCTTGCAGAAAAAAATGAATAATCATTAATCAATGAATTCTTGAATTCCAAAGACCAATTGCTTAAAGGAAATTTTTCTTGAAAACACTTCAGTGTTTTATTAAACTCTGATAGATAATCGGGTAACATTAACTAAATTTCTGAAATAAATAGTTCACCCAATTTTTTATGTCTTGAGGATACGCAAATGCAACATTATCTTTTAGCATTAATGTTTTACCAAAGAAAAATAAATCAAATTCTTTTTTTAAGTTCAAAGGAATTTGATTTACTTGAACTAAACTATTAGCAATAGATAATTGCTTCAAAAAATCTATATCTTTTCTGCTTATTTCCATATTAGCAAATTTATCTCATTTTTTAGTTAAATCAAAGATTTAATTCGAACTCTATATTACATTGAGAAATCTCACTACCTTAAATCCTCTTATAAAGAATCGCAATCCCTTACAATTGGTCAATGGGTAGTTGCCCAATTACAATCTAATGAAGTACATTAATTAATTCGAAGAAATACTTTGGTATCGATTTAGGTTATACACTTGTGTAAGCGCATTTATTTATTCCCGTAATGTCCCCAAAATGAGAACACAAGCACTATTATTTTATCCTCTTGTATTCTATAAATCAACCTATGTTTATCATTGATTCTTCTAGACCAAGTTGGAGTATCATACTATTTTAATTGCTCTGGTTTTCCTGTACCTTTTGTAGGATGTTCACGTAACTCATTTAATAGTTTATCTATTTTAATAAGTGTCCTTTTATCTCCAGATTTTTTAAATTTTTCAATATCAAGTTCAGCATCAAAAGTTAGTTCTATGGAATAAGTCATAGTCCTAAAAACTCTTTTTGTTTATCTTTAGTTAAACTCTTTGTTTTTCCTTTTTCTATTTGTGAAATAGATTTATCAAGCTTAACGTAAAACGCCTCTTTACTTAGCAATGTTTCATCTTTAGAATTTGCTATTTCAAATTGTATCTTCATTTCTTCTAACAATGATTTAAGCAGTGATTTTTGCTTTGCATTTTTAGGATAAATCGTTATACTTTCCATAGTTTTTAATTTAGAAAAAGATTAAACGAAGTTACAATTTTTTCTTTTAACTAAAAATTATTAATACGTCTATAAATCCCCTCGGTTTTCAGCTC
>CAMCQL010000242.1 GCA_945877005.1 Chryseobacterium gleum | reverse complement strand
AAAAATCGAACAGTGGTTAAGTCCACCCAAGGATAATTCACAAAATACCTTGAGCCCAATAACCCTAGTTCTTCACCTGCAAATGCAACAAAAACAAGGTTATACTTGGTAGGGTGTTGTTGAAAATAACGTGCTAAATCCAGTAACATTGCAACCCCACTTGCATTGTCATTGGCACCAGGAAAATAGGTGGAATTCCCCATTCCTCCTAAATGGTCGTAATGTGCCGTGATGAAAAGGGTTTGTGGTTGTGTTTCTTTTTCGAAAAAGCGTTTTTTTGTAGGAAGTGCCGGAACCATTCCAATTACGTTGGTGGAAAAATGTTCAGATTCGAATTTAGAATAAATATGTGTGTAGATGGATTGACCAGGTTTAAATTGAGCGGCGTTAAGGTAAATCAAACTGTACGGAAATGGTTCATTACCCACAGAATGGGTCAACTTCTCAGAGGTAAGCACCACCACATCGAGTTGTTGTGCCAAATTGGGAATGATGTCGATTTTTAAGCGTTTCAGGGAATCTCCTTTAAACGAACGAAGGTCTACCAACACACTCGTAATACCAGCCTGTTCTTTTTCGCGATTGCTTACGTATTTTTGAAACAATGCAGGATCAAAGAGTTCTTCTACCGAAAGCTGTTTGTAGCTCCAATGCAGTTTGGACGAACCTGAGTTGGGGTCTACTAAATAGTCAACTCCTGGAAGAAGTGTGTCTTTGTCGACCATTACCACCATTTCTCTCGGAAATGTAGTAACAGCATGTTGAAACGATTGAAAATATGAATTTCCTTTGAGCGGTTGCAAACCAATTTTTTTGAACTCATCACCGATGAATCGTGCAGCCAAGGAATCTCCTTTTTTTACATAACCTCTCCCAAAGAAATCGGGCGAACAAAGTTGTTTGGCAATTCTTCTAGCTTCACTGACCTGTCCAAAATTGAAAGCGGAAAACAGAACGCAACACAGAAAAATGGGTAACAAACGGTTACACATACCTGCGGGCAATCTTCTGAACAAATTCGATCACCAATGGATTTTCAAATTCCCATGAAAATTCAGTAGAATAATTTTTTAAGACCACTTTCGCTTGTTCAAAATCGGGAAGCGAATCAAAAATTTGAACGGATTGGTAAAACAATTCACTCGAACCGTCAAATAATTCATTGATCAATTGCAATTTTTCATTCAATCCAAAGGCACCGTTCAAGGTATCCAAACGAGTCCCCATAATTTGTGACCCCAACGAATTGTCGCGCTCAATCATTTTATCAAAGGCATCTTTTTGGTAAGAGGGTGTTGTAGCAGTCGTCGGAACTTCTTGAACAGGTGGTGTTGAAATTTCTTCCTCAACTAACTGTGATTGAATTATTTCCTCAACGATTTCTTCTGTAAAAGTTGTTTCTTGAGTGTACTCATCAGTAGTCAAAGTGGATGTTTCTGTGACGAATATTTCTGTTGGAGTAGATTCAACTATTGAGTGAGATTCGTGCCCTTGATGTGTTTCACTAGAAGCGATAAGTACTTCGTTTTCAGCTTCTATTTCTTGCAATAACGCTTCTTCTTGTTCTAGTTGGTCAAACAATGAAAAAGATAAATCAAAGGGAGCTGCTTTTTCTTGTTGGCTTTCAACTTCTACTGATGGAGATGAGCTTACTTCTACTTTTGGAGTAGGAGCTTGGTATTCTTTTGAGATTGTATCTTTAGATAAACCTGCTCCAAACACTTCTTGTTCGTAAGATTTATAACGAAGAATCAAGGTACGCTCGTAAAATTCACGTGAAGTAGCCACTAATTCTTCCATATTTTCCATGGTAAGTGTTCCCAATGTTAAACGATCCATCAATAGTTGCATCGTTACTAATAAATCTTCTTTGGTATCAAATTTTGACATATGTTATTGTATAGAGTAAATCACGAACAAAAATAAAGAATTAAACGAATGGCTTTACGAGTTCGTTTGAAAATAATTTACAGCGATTGAATACCGTTTATTTTTTCAAAAATACCAACTGATTTTGAGATTTCTGAGAACGTAAGGACATGTTAGTTTCTGAAAGTTCTACGATTTCAAATACTTCTGTTTGGTACATATAACCAGTAGATTTGTGCGTTGGAAATGCAAACGTGAGGGTAGAATTTTTTAAGACATCGTATTTACCAGCACAGATCGTATCTTTTCCTTCCAAGTGCATGGTAAGGATAATATCACCACCAGAAGCATTTTTCTCAAAATGTAACGTTTCGTAATCACCTTTTGCAATTGGCTTATTGTTGATTGATTGCAAAGACCAATCCCCATTTAATTTATCATTTGCAACGATTTCAGGCCGACAAGCAACGAATAAAAATGCAAAGAGGCTTGAGAATAAAAGTAAAATAAAGATGCTTTTATTGGGTAAAGTAGTAAGTTTAAAATTATTAGACATTGTAGTTAGATTTATCAATTAGTTTTTGCACATTTGAAGGGCCCAATAAGTGCACCAAGCACAATGTTTGATTGGAAAAACCAAAAGTTTTGTTGCGCATTGTCTTCGGCAAACATCGTAGTTCGAATAGAAGGTAAATCAATGAATCCACCTTTAATCTCAGTTTGTAGAAAGAATCTTTTATAGGTCAGATTGATAGCCGCTATACCAGCCAACCCATATCCTGCAAGATGGAACTGATCGTAACGTGGGTTTCCCAATAAAGTGGTGTTTGTTCGTGGCACAATGATTCCTCCTCCTGCTCCTTCGGAGAAGTTTACGATGAGGTTATTACGTTGAAACAATTGGTGATGTCTTCGAACTTCAACATTGAAATAATTCAAGCCATCGGTATGTTCAAACAGTAAAAATTTGGGTGTTAAGTACAAGTCTGCATTGGAATAATTACCATCGTAAACCGTGCCAGAATTAGAAATAGCACCATTTATTTTAACATGTTGGTATCCTTTAATCACATATTTCATGTGGTCAGCCCCCAATGAAATGGAATAACGATCGTTCATAAAATACCCGACTCTGAAGTTGTATTGGGGAATCGTAAAATTTCC
>CAMCQL010000241.1 GCA_945877005.1 Chryseobacterium gleum | reverse complement strand
CTTGAAAACATCCCGAAAAATGCTACTTTTGTATTGAATGATAAAATGTATGTGAAAAAAGATATTCGCAGGAAACGTTATATTTGTGAGGAAGTAAGCTCCAATAAAATTTATCTTATTCATGCATTAGCTGAAGTTACTTTAATTACAATCGAATGAAAAACAACTATTGTGTAATAATGGCTGGTGGTATCGGAAGCAGATTCTGGCCAATGTCTACTCCTGAAAAACCGAAACAATTTTTAGATGTATTAGGAATTGGTAAGTCTTTACTTCAAATGACGTTTGAAAGACTCTCAAACATCGCACCTGTTGAGAATATTTTTGTTGTCACCAATGAATCCTACTTAGGCCTCATTCAGGAACAGCTTCCATTGATGGATAGAAGCAGAATTTTAACAGAGCCAAAGCGTAAAAACACAGCTCCATGTATAACGTATGCAGCTGCAAAAATTTTTGACATCAATCCAAAAGCGACCTTAGTCATCGCGCCTTCTGACCATTTAATTCTGAAAGAAGATAAATTTACAAACATCGTTCAAATTGCTATCGAACAAGCGCAAACAAACGATCGTTTAGTGACATTAGGGATCAAACCTACTCGACCTGATACTGGTTACGGCTACATCGAATTTGAAGAAGATGAAGACATCATTGGGGGAAAAGTAAAGGAAGTAAAACATTTTAGAGAAAAGCCAAACAAAGAAGTCGCTGAAATCTTTTTAAAAGCCGGTAATTACTACTGGAATTCAGGAATATTCGTTTGGAATGCAAGTACCATTTTAGATGCAATACATAAATTCACACCAGAACTTTACCAATTATTTTCTCCATCGAATAATTTTTACAACACCGCAATGGAGCAAGAAAAAGTAAACCATTGTTTTGAAGTTTGTGAAGATATTTCTATCGATTTTGCAGTAATGGAAAACGCTAAAAATGTGGATATTGTATTGGCTAATTTTGATTGGTCTGATCTTGGAACATGGACTAGTTTATACACTCACCTTGAAAAAGATTACAATGGAAATGCTGTTATCGGTAATCATGTTCATATGATTAACTCTAGTAATTGCATCGTAAATATTCCAAACCATAAAATTGCTTTAATTGAAGGGTTGAATGACCATATTGTTATCGAAGCAGAGGATAGATTGATGATCCTGAACATGGCTGATGAGCAAAACATCAAAAAATACGTAGAATCAATGGAAGAAGCCAATCCTTCCTTTTTTCAAAAATAAGATTCTAAATCGAAAACAAAACAACTGCAAAATCTAAAAGTATTTCCGAACAACAAATTTGCAGTTGTTTTCGTTTTGTCATTCAAACTCTATCAAATTACACGGATTCAAGCCTACATTGTATTTCTTCTTGTAAACGCCTTCAAGCGTATAAAAATGTAGAAACCCTCTATTTGTATAAGAATTCGCATCAAACACACAAATTTCTTTTCTGTTTTTCAGATATTTCATGCCATAAAATGTTTGTACTGGAAGATTAGAAATCAGTACTTTATTATCCAACTGGTTGAAAGTGGTATTGAATCGTTGAATAGACTTGCGATTTGATTGATAGAGCAAAATATCATTGTTCAATTGTTCTATGTCCTGCACTTCAAAAGTGGACTCAAAGAAAATTTCATCCGTGGAAACATTAATTCCTTTTAATCGAGATGGACGCTTACCATAATCACCTCTCACAATCACATAAATACTCTTTCCGTCTTCTCTTGATACAATTTTACCTGGATTTTCCCCTACTACAATTTTATGTGTTTCTATCAATAAATTCGGATGAATTACAGAAAGTGTTGAATCGTAGTTCGGGAAATTAAGTCCGCCTGAATTAGAAACATACAATTTATCGCCAACACAATGCAAGGCATCAGGATTTTCCCCTACTTTAATTCTTTTAATCACCTTAAAACCTGAAGTATCAATCACATCAACATACCCATCAAAACAACTTACAAAAACATTCGCCCCATATCCAACTATTTTACGAGGTTGCTTTGCATGAGTTGAAGTCACCATTGATAGTTGCTGTAAATGATTTCCAGTAGTTGCATCTAGCACTTCTATGGTACTTGAAACATTCATTACGACATAAATTTTTGAACCATATCGTAACAAATCATTTCCTGTATCCCCCAATAAACGGCCTGTTTTTTGAAAGAAAAAATCGTCTTCAACTAGTGATTGATCGTCTGAAACCCAGCTCAACGTTGAATTATTTAAAGAATATAACCCTTCGTTTAAAACCAATATTCCCTTTTTTAAATGAACTTCATTAGATGGGTTTTCGATAGTTTCTTGTTTTTTACAAGCGAAGAAAAAGAACGATAAAAAGAAAAACAGACTAATGAAACGCATAACTAATACTTAATAAATAATTTCTACCTGGCATTGCAAAAGATCGAATGGATTCATAAGAAGAATTTAAACAATTCTTTACTGTCATTCCAACTTTAAGTACATGATTCTTCTTTAAAGATAAAGTCGTAGTTAAAAAAATATCTGACACCAAAAAAGATGCAACTTCATTAAATACAATGTTTTCATTCAAGGAATAACGTGTGCTATTGTAAACGGAATTACAACCAAATTGCACCCATTCGTTCAATGATACCGTCAATTCGCCATGTAAACTATGTTTAGGAAGGTAGGCAATTTGATGTCCATAAGTTGGACTAACTGGGTTAGTGACATCAATAACTGATTGATAAGAATATCCAAGTTTTAAAGTTGACTTAGTTCGGGAAATAGTCGTAGAAAACAGCATATTTAAATCAAAACCATTCACTTCCACTTTACCCACATTTTGAATAGACCAAACAAATAAATTTTTAGTAGGGATGGCAACAATTTTATCTTCTACATAATTGCGATAAGCGTCTACCATTATTTCAGTGTTAATAGAAGAAACTTTAAACGTAGAACCGATATTTGACTGGTAAACAAGCTCTGGTTTTAAATTAGTATTGCCAATTTGATGGTAATACAACTCTCCAAAAGATGGGAGTCGATACGTTTTTTTAAAAGAGATTCGAGGT
>CAMCQL010000240.1 GCA_945877005.1 Chryseobacterium gleum | reverse complement strand
TCCTATACGCATGCTCAGTTTCATCCCTCTTGGATGTTACGGAAAATAGTAAAAAACGCAACAGTAGTAGCACCTGTAAGTGACTATCTGGCAAAGAACATGCTTCAACACTTTCCTGATTTGAAATATTCTACTATTGGAAACACCATCAATTGCAGTATATTCAAACCGCACCTCCAAGCATCAAAGAACAACACATTCTTACACATTTCAACTGGGGATTTCGCTTCAAAAAATGTCTTTGGAATTCTCGAAGCAGTGAAAAAATTAACCTTCTCCAACACTCACTTTCAGCTCAAAATCATTTGTGATGGCGACACCAAATTACTGAACGAAAAATGTAGAGAACTTAATTTACTGAATTCATTTGTATTCTTTGAATCTACCAAAAATAGCGAAGACATTGCAAAAACAATTCAAGAAAGTACGGCTACTATTCTATTTAGTAATTATGAAACATTTGGAATTGTAGCCATCGAATCTTTGGCATGTGGCGTTCCAGTCATTGCAACACGTATCCCTGTTTTTGAGTCACTTATATCCTCTCAAGAAGGAATTTTAGTCACACCTAAGGCGACTACAGAACTAGCCGATGCAATGCAATCACTATTAGATAATACCCCTCACTTCAATGTCGACGTGCTTCGATCAAAAGCATTGGTCTATGATTACTCCGTTATCGCAACTGAATTTACAGCGCTCTACACGACCCTACTCCGTAATTAAATGAAACGCGAATATACCATCCATCATTTACAGCGCGAAAAAATCGATTCACAAAAATGGAACGATGCCATCGCACATTCTAAGGTTGGGAACATCTACAATTACTCGAGTGTACTAGACGCATTATTTCCTCAATGGAGCGCTTTGATGATTGGGGATTACGAATTTATTTTCCCAATGACCTTGACTAAAAAATGGGGAATTACATACTTTTACCCACCACTTTTTCATAGTTATTTTTCAATTTTTTCAGCAAATAGTGTCACAGAAGAAATTCAAACCGCTTTTCTAACTGAAATAAACAATTATTGCACATTCTATGAATTTCCTTTTTTACCTGTAGAGCCCTCATTACCATTTCCAAAGGGTATTTTAGCGCTATCAAAAGTTGGACAATTTCTCAATTTAAATCAAGAAATTACTGCTCTTCAACAAAAATACACCAAACAACTTGTTAGAAATCTAAAAAAAAGTCAGCGCTTGAATTTAAGGTTCGAAGTAAGCAATTCCCTGATTCAAGAAGTCGTTCAGACTTTTAAACACAATGTGGGGCACAAACTGAAAGAACTTACCCCCTCAAGCTATGACACACTGACTCGATTTATTCAAACCACCACCAC
Organism: Chryseobacterium gleum; assembly: GCA_945877005.1. GTDB lineage: Bacteria > Bacteroidota > Bacteroidia > Flavobacteriales_D > Crocinitomicaceae > CANHVK01. The sequence goes on along the minus strand of CAMCQL010000240.1, from coordinate 1,736 downwards.
CGAAGGGACAGGTAAAATTTACGCGTGTTTTAATAATGATCGTTTACTAGCGATCGGATTTTTCACTTTCTCCAATCAACGCATCATTTATCACAAAGGAGGAAATACTCCCGAAGGAAAAAAAATAAGTGCTATGTCTGCTTTGATCGACCATGTACTATTGACACATTCAAACAGTGATTTTTGTTTCGATTTTGGAGGCTCCAGCATTCTATCCCTCATGCATTACAACCACTCTTTCGGGACAGATCAGCATACATTTTACACCTTAATGCGAACTCCTTACTTCGTTCGATGCATCAAATTTTTAAAAAATTTCATTTCTTTTAAAAACAGGCTTGCAAAAACAAAATAATTGAGTAAATTTGCAACCTATTATCGAATCGAAAACGCTTTTAAATTAAAATATCATGAAAAGAACTTTTCAACCATCTGAAAGAAAAAGAAGAAACAAACACGGATTCCGTGAGAGAATGGCTACAAAAAATGGTCGTAAAGTATTGGCTGCTAGAAGAAGAAAAGGTAGAAAAAAATTGACTGTATCTTCTGAAGGTTCTCACAAAAGATAATCATTACATCTCTTTATATCAAAGGTGGACAATTTTTGTTCACCTTTTTTTGTGCAATAACTTTTCATGTAGAAAAAACAAAAAAATGTTTGGCACTTACAACTTAATAAGACCGTTTCAAAACCCCTAACTCAACGATGAATCAAAAATTTAACATCCTCATTTACAACAAAACTACATCAAAAAAAATTCTAAATCAACGTTTTAAAGTCTCTTTCTAAATTTACACTATCATCTCTTTCCCCTCACTTCACAGGAAGAAGACTAAACCACTTTATACATAAAATTTACAATCAAACTCAACTTTAAACGATACTTTTTTTGAACAAAATTCAATCCTACTAAGTTTATCGTTACATTTACTGCAAAGCTTCTATCGCTCATGGAAAAATTTGATGTAATCATTATTGGTGGAGGTCCTTCAGGATATGCAGCTGCAATGCGTGCGATCGACCTGGATAAAAAAGTTTGTTTAATCGAGAAAGACAAAATCGGTGGGGCAGCTATTTACAATGGGGCACTCTCCTCTAAAACATTGTGGGAAATCGCTAATAAAGTCAACGATATCAACCAATTTTCAAAAATTGATGCCATTGAAACAGATGACACAATCGCTCGGAGAAACGCCCATCAAATTATCTTACCCAATTTCAACAAATGGCTGAGTAACAACGTACCTTACAAAATGGAATGGCACGAAGTAAAAAAAGCATTAAAAGAGGCCATCAACGAACGAAGCTCTCAGCTTACACAACAGATTGATTTTCTAGTCTCACACGCGAATACGGCACAGTTTACCTTTGAAAAAGGAACTGCACATTTCGTGTCAGTGCATGAAATTTGTATAACCAATGGAACTACTTCCAAAACAATCTATGGCGAAAACGTTATTATCGCTACTGGAAGCCGACCAAACATACCTGCGTCCATTAAAGTGGATGAGCAATTTATATTTACAAGTGATGGCATTGAACACATTCACGAATATCCAAAGAGCATTGTCATTGTTGGGGGCGGTGTCATTGGATGCGAATACGCCACTATTTTTGCCAATTTTGGTCAAACGAAAGTGCACATCATCGACCGTCAAGAACGTATTTTACCTTTTGAGGACGAAGATATTTCAACCTTGGTAAGTGAGAGTTTAGAAAGTAAAGGAGTCACGAT
>CAMCQL010000239.1 GCA_945877005.1 Chryseobacterium gleum | reverse complement strand
AAAAATAAAAGATCAAATTTTTCTGATTGAAAGAGATGTTCAATCGTTGGATGAACTTTATTGTATTTGTAATGCGACCACACCATCACAACCGTTAAATCTGTATCAGAAACAAACAATTGATTTGTATGATTTGCAGCTTGGGTGATTAATTCTGATTGTCCTTCAGCGATAGACACTAAATCTTTTTCTTGGTAAAGTCCATTCGTTTTTTCAAGGTATGCTCTAGCGTATTCCTCAAGGTAAACACCATTGTAGAGTTCACTTATTTTTTTTGAAAGTGTAGTTTTACCCGTTGATTCCGGTCCAGTGAAGGCAATTTTATACTTCATGCTGTTTTTGATATTCTTTGTTCCACTTGAAAAATCCAAAAATTGCGGTAATTGCATAAATTAAATATAAAATCGACGTAAGGTACAATCCGCGGCTGTAAAAAATTGGAATACATGCTATATCAATGAAGATCCAATAGATCCAATTGTCAATTATTTTTCTTGCAACCAAATAGGTCGCAAATAAACTCGTAATAGCGATTGAAGCATCTAAATATGGGGAAGCTTGGTCGGTGTAAGTTTTCATAATCCAACCAATCGAACATGAAACAACTAGACAAATTCCAATTGCAGAAAGGTGAAATCGAATATTTTTTTTGCTTAATTTTTCGTTTAAATCTGTTTTATTCCATCTCATCCATCCATAAATCGCTGCTAATACATAGAAAAATTGTAAAAATGAATCTAAATACAATTTGCTACTGAAGCAGAGGTAAACATAGATTGCAGAACTTATAAATGCGAAAATCCAAGCGATTTTTTTTTGAAGTGCAATGATGACAACGTATAAGATACTTGAAAAAAATGCAATCCATTCACTCGTACTCGTTTGTAAAATGAGTTGAAGCATTTCATTCATTCGTTTTTGAAGCATTCCAACGATCGTCTTTCCACTCTTTCTGCTCTTCTTTGGTTAAAAATGTCCAAGCTACGATTCTACTTGTTTTATTTCCTTGTCCCATCGGGATGGTTTTGACCTCGCTCGCTTGCGCTTTGTCCAATGATTTATAGATTGATTTTAAATTAGATTGTTTTGAAACCAAACACGTAAACCAAAAAATGTTCGGGGAGAATTTTTTACTCTCGTATACAAATTTTGTGATAAAACGTTCTTCACCACCATCGCACCATAATTCATTGTGTTGTCCTTTAAAATTTTGATTTGGTTCAGAAACAGGTTTTTTAAGAAGATTGGATTCTTTTTTAATTGCTGCTTTCAATGCTTCTTGGGCAGAGGAATGGAAAGGCGGATTACAAATTGTAATGTCGATTTTATCTTCTGAAGTAAGAATGTTGTAAAGTATGTCTTTTGAATTTTTTTGATATCTGCAAGAAACATTGTTTGTTAACAACTCGTTTTCATCAATGATTTTCTGTGCTGAAATTAAAGCATCTGCATCGCAATCACTCCCTATAAAATTCCAACCGTAAATCGCTCTTCCAAGTAACGGATAAATGCAATTTGCTCCGATGCCAATGTCCAAACAAGTGATGGAATTATTGATCGGAATGTTCCCATAATTTGAGCTGCACAATAAATCAGCAATATGGTGCACATAATCCGCTCTTCCAGGAATAGGAGGGCATAGATAGTTTTCAGGAATGTCCCAGTAATTGATAGAATAATGTGTTTTTAGTAACGATTTATTCAATAATTTAACTGCTTCGGCATTGGAAAAATCAATGGTTTTTCGTTGATTAAATTCATTTATTTTTACAAAAGCAGATAATTCAGGTTCTGTTTTGCATAAACTGTCAAAATCATACCCATCCAAATGTAGGTTTCTTCGGTGAAGTTTAGGTTTAGATTCTAACGGCGCTTTTTTTTGCATCAGTGAGGTGTTAGTAGATTTTTAATTGGAGTTTTTCTAGTAATCCTTCCAAATTTTCTCTTGAAAATTTTGCTTTCTTTAGTTGGTTTTCCAATGGATCAATGGAAAAATTTTGTGCGGTTCTGAAATCTGCTTCAGTAAGATTTGTTCTATAAAATAGGGTCTCGAACAAATTAGAATTGTTAAACGAAGATTTTGAAAGATCTGCCTCCGAAAAATCTACTTGTTTTAACGATGAATTAGCGATGTTTGTTTGTACCAATTTCTTCTTGTAAAAAGTGCAATAATCTAAGTTACAAGTATCAAAAGAAACGCTGAATAAAAAATCAGAACATTCTTCGAAATGAACGCCTAGTACTTTGCAGTCAATAAAAGAAACATCGTTCAATTGCGAGTTGTTTAATTTAATCGACGATAAATTACAATTCGAGAAAGTGCATTCATTGAATTTACAAGATAAGAATTCAGAATTACTAAAATCAATTTCTGTAAATGTGCAATTGTCAAATTCTAAATTCTTAAAATTTTGATTACTTGCTACCGCTTTTTGAAAGGTTGAATCTTCGTTGTAGTTTGAAAATACTAATTCCATACTCAAAAGTAGTTAAATTATTAACTAACGAAATAGACCATCAAAATTTGTTCAATTAAAGCGAATGCTTAATACAAAATTGATCGATTAAAAAGGCACGAATAACTTTTATTTCAACGCTTGTTCCAAATCCTCCCAAATATCATCAATGTGTTCTAGTCCAATGGATAATCGAACCAATCCATCTGAAATACCAACAGCAAGACGCTCTTCAGTTTTCAATTTTGAATGTGTAGTTGACGCTGGGTGAGTAGCGATACTTTTGGCATCTCCTAAGTTAGGAGTCAGTGAAAATAATTCTAACTTGTTCAAAAATGTTCTTCCTGCTTCAATTCCACCTTTTAATTCGAAGGTAACAATGCCACCTCCACCAAACATTTGACTTTTAGCAACTTCATAGTTTGGGTGACTTTCTAAAAACGGATATTTTACAAAATTGATTGCAGGATGTCCTTCAAGGCGCTGAGCGATTTCAAGTGCGGAATTGCTCATGTGATTTACTCTTAAATTAAGTGTTTCGATTGATTTTGAAATAATCCAAGCGTTGAATGGACTTAAAGCTGGTCCAGTATGACGTGCAAAACTTTCAATTTTCGCAATGATTTCTTTGTTTGCAAGAATCAATCCACCCAAAGTTCTAC
>CAMCQL010000238.1 GCA_945877005.1 Chryseobacterium gleum | reverse complement strand
GTTTCAAAAGAACAATTAGAGGAAGAAGTTGAGAGAAATAAAAAGGAATTAGAAGTATTACTTTTGCATATTGAAGCAGATTTGACGCTTTTACCATCTGAGATTATAAATCAATTTTATGATGAACTACCAGTAATTTATGATTTATTGTTGAAAGATGCTGATGCATTAGAAAAAGGAGATCCTGCTGCGAGAGGAGTCGAGGAGGTGATGCGATCATATCCTGGGTTTTATGCGATTTCTATTTATAGAATTGCCAATACTTTGTTTAAATTAAATGTTCCCTTTATTCCTCGCATTTTTACTGAACTTGCTCACAGTAAAACTGGAATAGATATTCACCCTGGTGCAAAAATTGGTGAGTATTTTTTCATAGACCATGGTACAGGTATTGTCATTGGTGAAACAACCCTCATAGGGAATCATGTTAAAATATATCAAGGAGTGACTTTAGGGGCCTTGAGTGTGAAAAAAGAAATGGCTGAAACAAAACGTCATCCTACCATTGAAGAAGGGGTTGTAATTTATGCGGGTGCCACTATTTTGGGAGGAAATACAATTATTGGTAAAGCTTCAATTATAGGGGGAAATACATGGATTACTGAAAGTATAGACTCTAATTCAATGGTTTATCATCAGCCTGAATTAATAATTAAAAATAAAAATTAAGTCAATAGTCAATTGGATGTAGTCAATAGTGATTTATATAAAAATCTAATGACTAAAAATTATGACTAAAAACTTTAAAAAACTAATGACTAAATGAAATTAATTGATTTTATAGGGAACACCCCCTTGGTTGAGTTATCGCATATTAATCCAAATCCTAATGTGAAACTGTATGCGAAATTGGAAGGACACAATCCTGGCGGGAGTGTAAAAGATCGAGCTGCATATGGGTTAATTCAAGGAGGAATTGAAAGTGGTGTCATTAAACCAGATAGTAAGCTCATTGAGGCTACAAGTGGAAATACAGGTATCGCTTTAGCAATGATTGCACGTTTGAATAATTTGCACATTGAGTTGGTGATGCCAGAAAACTCTACAATAGAAAGAGTTTTGAGTATGCGTGCTGTCGGTGCCGTGGTGACTTTAACACCCGCAGAAGGAAGTATGGAGGCTGCGATTGACTATGCTCGAAAAAAAGTAGAGGAGGAAGGGTACATAATGTTAGATCAGTTTGGGAATTTAAATAACCCAAATATGCATTATAAAACTACTGGACCTGAAATTTGGAGGGATACGGAAGGAAAGGTGACACATTTTGTATCAGCAATGGGTACAACAGGGACAATTATGGGAGTTTCTCGTTACTTAAAAGAACAAAATCCAGAAATTACAATTGTTGGTGCGCAACCTGAAGATGGTTCTAAGATTCCAGGGATACGAAAATGGCCTGAAGAATACCTACCAAAAATATTTGATAGAAGTAGAGTAGACCAAATCATCGAAGTTTCTGAAGAGGAAGCCAAATTAATGACAAAACGATTGGCACGTGAAGAAGGTGTTTTTGCAGGTATGAGTAGTGGAGGTTCTGTTGCAACTGCATTAAAACTAATACCATCACTTGAAAGTGGTGTCGTTGTTTGTATCATCTGTGACCGAGGCGATAAGTATCTTTCAACAGATTTATTCGATTAATACGACTCTGTTTTATTTAATAAATTGAATATTAATACTGTATGAATTTGTTGAAGATAAATTTGATCAACAATTATAGAATCGAAATTGAAACTAGAATTAGGTCGACTTTTAAAAATTTAAATTACTAATTTTACAAACCAAAAAATAAATAAAATGATTGAAACAGATATCATCATCATTGGAGCAGGACCTGTGGGGTTGTTTGCAGTATTTGAAGCAGGATTATTAAAATTGAGATGTCATTTAATTGACTCGTTACCTCAACCAGGTGGACAATGTTCTGAGATTTATCCAAAGAAACCAATCTATGATATACCAGGATTCGCTTCAGTTTTAGCTGGTGAATTGATCGATAACTTAATGGAGCAAGCAGCACCATTTAAGCCTGGATTTACTTTAGGTGAGGCTGCGCAAAATATTGAAAAACTGGAAGATGGAACTTTTATTGTGACCACAGTTAAAGGTACAAAACACCATGCACCAATTGTTATGATTGCAGGAGGATTAGGAGTTTTCGAACCACGTAAACCACCTATTTCAAACATAGTAGATTTTGAAGACAAGGGAATTGAGTACATTATCAAAGATCCTGAGTTTTACAGAGGTAAAAGAGTTGTAATTGCTGGTGGTGGTGATTCAGCTTTGGATTGGTCTATTTACTTGACGGAGAGAAAAATTGCATCAGAAGTAATTTTGGTGCATAGAAGTAGTTCATTCCGTGGACACCTTGATTCAGTTCAAAAAGTGATTGATTTTGCGGATGCAGGTAAAATCAACTTAGTAACTGAAGCAGAAGTTACAGGAGTTGCAGGTTCTGAAAAATTAGAAAATGTTATTATAACCCATGCGAAAGAAGGAGAAATCATTAAGGAGGCGGATCACTTTATTCCACTTTTTGGTTTGAAACCAAGTTTAGGTCCAATTGCAAATTGGGGATTAGAAATTGAAAAGAATGCGATTAAAGTAAATACGTTGGATTATTCTACGAATATTCCAGGTATCTATGCAATCGGAGACGTAAATACTTACGAAGGAAAATTAAAATTGATATTGTGTGGTTTTCATGAAGGAACGATCGCTTTACAGTCTGCTTTCGCTCGTATTCATCCTGATAAGAAAAATGTATTAAAGTACACAACTGTTAACGGTGTAAACGGTTTCTAGTTGATGAATTTTAAAATAATTAAGGGTGTCCGATTCAAATCGTGACACTCTTTTTAGTGAGTTGATTTTTTGTTTTTGTTGTTTAAAAAGAGTTTTTAAACAACAATCAATCCAATGTTTCTAAGTACGCTAAATTCTTGACTTTCAGTAAAATATTTAAATTCTTTCCCCGTAAATTCATTGAATTGAATACTTAAATTTTCGTAGGTCTGAACTTTTTTGGATGAAAAATGAATCAAAGGGAATAAATGTTCAAGCCAATCTCCCATCAAATCAGTACTTTTTAATTTTAGTTCATGTTGAAGTGTAGAAAATTGAAA
>CAMCQL010000237.1 GCA_945877005.1 Chryseobacterium gleum | reverse complement strand
TTCAAGCATTCAATAAAAATAGAGAACAATTGAATGGAAGAAATTTGAGAGAAACAGAAAAATTATACATCTATGTTGTTGCGAGAATTTTTAAAATACTTACTCAAGTTAACGCATTACACGAAGATTTACAATATGATTTCAATGCGTTATTTGAACAATTGACAGAAGAAATGTATCAGATTCCTGGGTTGATGAAAATGTTAATTTACCAAGGATTGGATATAAATTGGATGTTAGGTAATGGAATTCCAGAAGACATTGTAACAATACAAAAAAACTTAAGACAACGTGGATATTTGAAATAACTAATGAACAAGGAGTATAACTTTTGTAGCAATGAAATAGGACCTTTAAAATGTAGTGGTTTAACTGTTAAAAACTATACAATAAAACAACTAGAACAAGTTTTTGGAAATTCTTTTAAGTTGATAACTGCATTCAACGAAGACCATACAACCCCTTTTAATACACTTCAAAATTTTACTTTCGCATCTTTTAAAAAGAAAATATAATTGTTATCAGGGAAGAAATCCATCTTAAAAAATCATAAGCTGACTTATATCATTTATAAGCTCTATAAAGAGTAGTAAATTTGACTAAATAATCAAAAAATAAGACTATGAAATCTCAAGTAGCAGTTTACGAAACACACCAAAAAGCAATTGATGCATTGGATAAATTAAAAGATGCTGGTTTTCCAATGGAAAAGACTTCTTTACTCGGTCAAGCAATCATCGTGGACGATCATGTTCATGTTAAATCACATGCTGATGATAATCTTAAAGTAACTGCAGCGGGTGTTGTTGCTGGTTCTACATTAGGAGTTTTAACCGGTTTAGGAATATTTGCACTACCTGGATTAGGCTTCCTATTTGGTGCGGGCGCCATAGTGGGCGGAATTGCTGGACTTGAATTGGGTGTTGTTGGATCTGCGTTGTTTTCACTTTTTTCTACCATTGGATTTAAAAAAGAAGAAATTGTAAAATACGAACAGCATATCAAAGAAGGTAAATTTCTTGTGATCGTAAGGGGATCATTAGCAGAAATTGAAAAAGCAGAACATATTTTACACACTGAAGGTACCCATTTAGAAATGGATAGCCTAATGCACGAAATAGAAGAAGAATAAGCTAAGGCCGTTGCAAAATACTTAACTCATCGTTAAATTATTAATTCGTCTCGATTTATAACTTTTGCAACAGTTTTAGATTCATTTAAATCAATTATTATACAATCATCAATAAAAGATTGAATTTTATTACTAAAAAAAGATTTATGAAAATTGTTACATTTGAAGAATAGACTATGTAACTATGAAAAAAATAATCTTCATTATTTCAATAACACTTTTTTTTGTTTCTTGTAAAAAAGAGGAAGAGACGGTAAACAATTCTGAAACAAATTCAGACCAATTATTGTATGAAAAAGCGAAATTAACTAGCAATTTCAAATGGTATAATAACATTGATTCTCTTTTTAAACGAAGTTCTGGAAGTGGGCATGGTCAAACTTATTTTAAAACTCGTTTTAATGCGATTGCAGCTAGTAAACTAACTAGTGACGGTAAGGTTCAAAATAACGCTCAATTTCCAGATGGATCGTTAATTGTTAAAGAGTTATATACTGATCAAAAAAGTCTGGATCTATATGCTATACTTTTAAAAAACAGTAAAAGTGAAGATGCTGATGCTAAAGGTTGGGTATGGGGTTACATAAAACCAGGAGGAAATGTAACGGTTTCAGCGTCAAAAAAAGGAAGTTCATGTATTAATTGCCACTCCCAAGCCGGAAATATAGATTATGTCTTAATGAATAAATATTATCCGTAAAAAAGTAATAAACACGAAATATAATTACAAAAAAGCTGTTCTAATCCAACTACAACAACTAATCAAGATTCAAAAGGATTAAAAACTTACTTCGTAAAAAAAATAGAATGTTTTGTTTTTATTCTTGATAAAATAGAATGTTAAGTTCTTCTATTTTATTAAAACCTTTATCCGCAGTAATTATTGGTAGATCAAAATATTCACTAGTTGCTGCAATAATACTATCAGGTAATTTAATTTTGTATTTGCGACGAAGTTTGATAACATTTTCTTTAATGTCTTCGTTTAAATCAATAATTATACAATCATCAATAAAAGATTGAATTTTGTGAATTTCATTATGAGAAAATTTATTGAAACTTAGTAATTCTAATTGTGTAATAAATGAAATAAAAATTCCATTGCCATTTAAGATTTCAGCTATCGTTCTATTTCCAGACAATAAATACAAACAGATATTTGTATCTACCAAGAAATTAGTCCCATTCATTCCTTAATTGTTTTTGAATTTCTCTGGGATTTTTATCTAATTTAATAACATTTAGGTGTTTGTTAGCGTCAAACCCTCTTTTTGAGCCAGTATTTTTTAATGACTTTTCAATTGTTTCTTTGGAAGCATCTTTTTTAATAGTAGTGACCATAACGAAGTGAGCTTATTTTATAAATATATAAATAATTTCACAATCAAAAGAAAAAATAGTGTAAACTAATAAAGAAAATCAATTTAGAGTAAGGAACTAATTTAGAAAAAATTATACGCAAAATCCATTCCCTCTAAAAAGTCCCTTGTTTAAGGCCGTCAAACCATTTGCAAATTTTATCTGCTAATACATCACTCAATTTAAAATAACTTTCTTTTGTCCAACCTCCTACATGCGGAGTTAACAGTACTTTTGGATGCTTTACTAAATTTAAGAACAATTGATTTCCTTCTGCTTCAAATTGTTCGAAGCTAGCTTTTTCGAACTCTAACACATCTAAACCAGCCCCTTTGACCTTTCCACTCTCCAAAGCATCTAATAAGGCCTGGGTATCTACTATTTTGCCACGCGACAAATTCAATAAATAAATGGGTTTGCGAACAGCGTCGAAAAAAGCCGCATTGGCCCAATACAAAGTCTCTTGATTTTGAGGAATGTGAAAGCTGATGACATCTGCTTGTGCATACAATTCATCTAACGCTACTTGTGTGATAAAATCGTTCGAAATATTTGTTTTATACTTATCATATACCAAAACTTTTGCATCAAATCCGCGTAATTTTTTGGCAAAAGCACTTCCATTATTACCGTATCCGATGATACC
>CAMCQL010000236.1 GCA_945877005.1 Chryseobacterium gleum | reverse complement strand
ATTCTTTTTTTAGGGTCTACTTTAAGTAAAAAGTATTTCAACCCTCCCATACCAATTTGAGAGAACAATTTATCTTTTTGAGAATCTGACATTCCTTCCAAATGTCCTCTTTCTTTGGTCATCTCTTTCGCTGATTCAACCACTTCAGCCATTAAATCATCCGCATCGACAACAGTTCCCTCTCGCGACTTCATTTTTCCAGAAGGTAAATCAACCATCCCATAAGAAAGATGAAAACAATTGTTTGCCCAAGTATATCCTAATTTTTTTAAAACAAGAAACAATACTTTAAAATGGTAATCTTGTTCATTTCCAACAGTATAAACCACACCCTCCATGTCAGGATAATCCTTTTTACGATCTACAGCTGTACCAATGTCTTGCGTCATATAAACAGCTGTACCATCAGATCGAAGCACTAATTTCTCGTCCAATCCTTCAGAAGTTAGGTCAATCCAAACAGAACCGTCTTCTTTTTTAAAGAAAACTCCCTTATTCAATCCATCGGCAACAATATCTTTCCCTAATAAATACGTTTCAGATTCGTAATACAATCGGTCAAAATTCACCCCCATCGCCTCATAGGTCGCCTTAAACCCTTCATATACCCAACCATTCATTGTTGTCCACAGTAAATAGGTTTGAGGATCTCTTGCCTCCCATTTCACCAACATTTCTTTGACATCTCGCATCAATGAAGTTTCATTTTTTGCAAGTTCTTTTAATTTAGAATTTATCCCTTCTGTTGATTTTTCATCCAAACTGTTAGAACGAGCTACTAAAAGATTAATTATTTGCTCCTTTAATGATTCAGAAACACCACTAAAATCATTTGAATCAAACCGTTCTAAAACTACTTGTACTTCTTTATTCAATTGCTGATCAAAAATAACATAGTATTTCCCTACTAACTTATCTCCTTTTAAACCAGTATTTTGAGGTGTCTCACGTTCTCCTTCCGAATTCAAAGGTGAAAAACGTTCCCATGCAAGCATACTTTTACAAATATGCACACCTCTATCATTGATAATTTGAGTTTTAATCACATTATGCCCGTTCGCCTTTAGAATTTCAGCTACCGAATAACCCAAAAAATTATTTCTTAAATGCCCTAAATGCAGTGGTTTATTTGTGTTTGGAGAAGAATATTCTACTAAAACTGTTCCTTTTGAAGCTTGTTCTGAAAACCCATAATTTGATGACGCTCTAATCAATCGAAGTTGCTCTACCCAGTATTCGTCTGTTAATAAAACATTTAAAAATCCCTGAACAACATTATAACGTGCTATTTCTTGAATTTTTCCAACAAGAAAATCACCAATTTTAGATGCTACCTCATTCGGAGAAGACTTCATAATTTTCACAAATGGAAAAACAACTAGTGTCAAGTCTCCTTCAAATTCTTTGCGAGTTTGTTGGAACTGAACTAAATTCTCATCAATTTCTACTCCGAATAATGCAACAGAATGCTGCATCAATAATTGTTTAATTTTATTTTCCATTATATACTTTCGATTTTCTTAACTAAATCTTCCACTATTTGGAAAGTAATTTCAGCCATTTTATTTTTTTTATCGTCCAAACAAGGATTTACTTCAACAACTTCCATACAACAAACCTTATTTGATTCAATTATACCCTTCATAATAGTTACTACTTCTTGAGGATACAACCCATTTTTCACAGGAGTTCCTGTACCATATGATGTATAATCAGGATCCATTGAATCAACGTCGAAAGAAATATAAATTAAATCACACGCATTCAATTGATTTAAAACTTCTTGATAAACTTTATCGGCTCCCTTAGCGCGAACTTCTTCCACTAGTACATTTCGTATTTTAAGCTCTTCTATAATACTTACCTCTTGCTCCTCTAAATCTCTAACACCTATAAAGATTAGGTCTTCAGGTTTAATTTTAGGCACAATTCCGTGTAACTCTTTCAATGCATCCCAAACATTTTTTTCTTCCACTGAAATTGAATTTACCTTTGAATTCAGATTATCAGAATTAAGTGCCGTAGAAAGTGGCATACCGTGCATATTTCCTGATGGTGAAGTGTAAGGAGAGTGTATGTCCCCATGTGCATCTATCCATACTACCCCCAAACGTTTTTCAGGAAATTGCTTTTTAATCCCTGCTATTGTTCCCCCTGCTGAACCGTGATCTCCTGCAAGGACAAAAGGAAATTGATTGGAATTAAAAACATCCCCCAATGCACTACTGATTGTTTGGTACACGTCTAACAATGCTTCTGCATTTTTAGCAAATTTAAATTTTGTGGAAGTATCTAAAACATTGTTATTGTCCTTTAAATAAACTAATTTATAGTTACCGAAAAAATTGTTTTTTAAAGTTCTTGCTGCGGCAATCACAGCACCTGGACCCAAGGAAGCACCTCTCGTTCCCGCTGTAATTTCAGAAGAATTAATTAGAAAAGTTATATCTTTACGCATAGTTTAAATTCTATTGTAAACAAAAGTAATATATCTTAATGAATTCAACCCATCGTTTTATCAGCTATCTTTTATTTTCTTGTTTTTTCAGTGCGCCTTTAATTGGGCAAACTTACCAATCATTTGAAGGTAAATTAGTCTATAGTGTCGAAGTTATACATCCTGAAACAAAAAAAGCAAAATTTGTATCACTTATGACAATTTACGCGAACGATTCTTTGATAAGAACAGAAACTGAATCTACGAATTTCGGAACTCAAATTGTAATTAAACATCTGACTTACAGAAAACAATACCTACTCATCGAAACAAATTCGAAAAAATACGCCATTCAGCAACCTACTCCGAAAGACACCAATGCAACAAAATATACTTTACGTAATAAATGTGGGAGAAAAGAAATAGCTGGTATCAAAAGTAAAAAAATTGAAATATCCTCAAAAACTTATCCAGAACCTCAAATTTGCTTTTATTCAAAACGTTATTCTCCACACTATTTAGAATTATTTCCTGGAATAAAGGGATTACCGACTGAATACTTTTTAATGACAGAAGATGGTTTAATCAAGTACACACTTCGAGAAATTACACCTACAAAACTATCTCCAACACTGTTCACATTCACAAAAGATTACACCAAAATTAGCTTAAACGATTTTATAGACCTTCTTTCAAAATAAT
>CAMCQL010000235.1 GCA_945877005.1 Chryseobacterium gleum | reverse complement strand
AAAATTGGGTGATTTCTTGTACCGTAGTGTTTCCGTAGTTGAATGTTTTGCTTTCGTAGAGTGCGTAAATCAACTCTGTAAGAGCACTTTGGCTTTCTGTCCATTGCAGTTTATTTTTTTCGTAGTACGGTCCGTAGTGGGTGTTTTCGGATTTTTGGGAATTTGAGCGAATTTGCTCGGGATTTACCATTAAATTTAGTTCGTTTTGATAGAAATACTCCAATTTTTTATGTGCAATGAGCATTGCAATCTGTTGATCAAAGCCTGTGCAATACCTAAAATCGAAATCAGTACTATACGTTTCAAAGGCTAAATTCTTTTTTGCGTTCTCTCGTAGGAAGTATTTTTCGTCTAAATGGGTTTCTTCGCTGATGATGTAAAGGTAAAATGAGCGGTGTTTAGTAAAGTCAGAGGTAAGCTTATCTAATTGTTCTTTGATGTGAGCCTGTTTTTCTGCACTACTACCAATAGGAGTATTGATTTGGTATTCGTGAATTTTCATGTAATAGATATGTAGCGCACTAAACTGAGGTTTGAGCTCCTTGAAGTAGAAAATCTCTTCCTGATTGGACTTGAATTCGTTCTCTTCGATGAATTGCTTTAATTGTTCAATGTAGCTTTTTATCAGTTTTATCGCCACTGGAACATAATTTACATTTTCGATTTTCACATGCTCTATTTCTGATTCTAAATCTTTCAATAGCGTTTTGATATACACTTCCATAATACTTAAGATTTAAATTAAAAAAATGAATCTTTAACCCTTTTTATTTTAGATTCCGGTAGTGTGTACGGAGTTCTTATAAAGAGGCTCCAATATTTCACAAAAAAAGGGTAAACCGATTTTTCAGTTTACCCTTAGATGATTGAATAGGTTGTGCTTACATCGCTTTTTGTTCTGGAAGAACAACGGAAAGTTTTTGTCTGAGTAGTTTCATATCTGCACTTACTTTTTCTTCGACCACTTTTGCGTAAATCTGAGTGGTACGAATACTGGTATGACCTAGCATGGAACTTACAGTTTCAATTGGAACTCCATTGGCTAAGGTTACAGACGTAGCGAACGTATGTCGTGCAATGTGGGAAGTCAGGTGTTTGTTGATGTTGCAAATATCTGCCAGTTCTTTTAGATAACTGTTGTAGCGTTGGTTTGAATTGACTGGGAGCAATTTATTTTCAGTGACACAGTAGGGATGGCTTTTGTATTTTTCAATGATTTCTAAGGCAATAGGAAGTAGCGGAACGCTTTCCTTCGTGCCGGTCTTTTGTCGGTTAGTACTCAACCAATATTCTCCGTCTAATCCAATGGTCACTGCATTTTGCTCGAATTGGAAAATGTCTGAAAAGGCAAAACCAGTATAACAACAAAAAATGAACACGTCTCGAACTTCTTCTAATCGCGGTATTCCTAGTTTCTTGAATTGAACTACTGCTAATTCTTCTCGGTTCAGTATTTCTCTATCCGGACTTTGATACGAACATTTGAATTGGTTAAATGGATTGGAAGGAATCCAATCTAATCCAACGGCCATGTTCATGATTTTTTTTAAGTTCTTGATGTATTTATGGGCCGTGTTGGATTGTAGTTTATCTGAGGTCAATAAATAATGTTCGAACTCGGTAACAAAACGCAATCTGATTGCAGGCAACTCCATATCTGAAACTTTGTATTGTTTCTCCATAAATGCCACCACTTTGTTTTTGGTAATCTTGTACCTTACCCACGTTTTATTACATACTTTCCCAACCTTTAGTGTTTCTTCCATTTTTAGATTGTGGTAGTCGAAGGCTTCGCCGATGGTTTTGTGTTTGGGCTTGGGTACTTTTGATTCATCAAACACTAAAATTTCTTTCACCATTTGTGAGGTTGCTTTAGTGTTCTCTATAGAAAGTTTTAAAATAATTGTTTCTATTTCACCAACAATCAAATTGATGTACTGATTGATTTTTCTTGATTCTTCATCTTTCCCTTTTGCTCTTTGTAAAGGAGTGCTCCAATTTTTTTCTTCCACCCATTTTTTAGTCGAAATTTCTACTCTTTTAGAGTCGATTGTTATGCGAATGTAAATAGGAATTAATCCATTTTTAACTTTTGATTTATTAGCCCAAACTAATGTGCTAAATGACTGATTGATCTTCATACTGTTTGAATTATTTTGGTAACCGAGGTTACCTGATTAATAAAAATTAAAACAGTTCAAAACGTTATTAAAACAAACAAAATCAATAAATTACAAGTAATGGCGGTTACCTGTTTTTTCAAAGATAATTCAGGTAACCAAAAGAGTAACCTATATTATGATTTTTAATGTTGTTTGTTGTGATTTGATTTTTTAGAGAAAGCTTTTAAAAGCCTTTAAAACCGTTGATTTTGGTGGGTTTTGGCATAAAAAAAGGGAAGCGAAAGCTTCCCTAATGTGATCCCGCTGGGAGACTGTTTCGCACTCTATATATTTAATAAACAGATAATTACAAATTTTAAAACAGCTGTACTAACCGAATTACGGTAATATAATTTAAATTAAAATACAGTAGTTTAAAGAACGCTATTCTTTCATCCAAATATAGTGGTTTTGTTGTTAAATTACACCAAATTGATACAAAATATATTGAAGGAATTATTTTATCATCTCTGAAATTAAGACCTCATCTAAACCCATGTATTGGCAAAACTCTGTGATGGTGATGTACTGGTATTCTTCCTTTTTGAAATGGGTTTTCATTCTTTTTAACAAGGTGCGTGAATGACGTTCGCTTTTGCCTGTTACTACCATTATGTCTTTTGGATAAATAACCACTCTTTTCATCATTGGAATTGTCACTTGTTTTAAATTTAATTTATAGTGTATTCATTGATTTTAGTAACTCCCATACAGTTGCCATACTTAAGCCTTGCTTGTGGGTAGGGTAAAATAGGGGGTTGAAGTACTAAAATGTTGCTGATTGGGACAAAATTAGGTTGTTTTTAGGTTGCAATAAACTGCTAAATGGGAACAAACTACCACAAAGTTCATTTAACGGAAGTGGGTGTTTTGAATGTGCTTTTTTGCCTTCTACATTTGATTCATCGAACGGAAATTCTATTCTAGGCACGAATGAAGTTTGAGGGATTACGAAAGTCGTGGTCTGATTGGTTGAAT
>CAMCQL010000234.1 GCA_945877005.1 Chryseobacterium gleum | reverse complement strand
GTTTATTTTTCATCTCAGAGTGAACAAATTGATGTGTTGTTTCATGCCTCTTTTTATTGGAAAAAACTTTATTTAAAACATCATTACCGAAGTCAACATACGCAATTGATAGCTTTTTCGAATCGGTATTTTTACAACGATGAATTAGTGACCTACCCTACATCTAATTTGGAGTCACCACCTTTGGTACTTCACTATTTAGAACATGGACGATTTTTAAATCGAATCAATGAAATTGAAGCCAAAGCGGTTGTTAAAGCGGTCGAAAATGAATTGAATTCATCTCATTCCATTGGTATAGTTGCATTTTCGCAAGAACAAATTGATTGTATTTGGAAGTTATTTTCAGTGTCAACTCAAAATAGATTAATGTCTCAGTGGGAGAATGGTGTTGGTTTTATAAAACCACTGGAAAAAGTTCAAGGAGAAGAATGTGATGTGTTGTTTATTTCGATGGGTTATGCGAAAAATGAACAAGGTAATTTTCAATTGAAAATGGGACCTTTGAATCGAAGAAATGGACATCGCCGTTTGAATGTTTTACTTACACGTGCTAAACACCAACTGCATTTTTTTACTTCAGTTCGTTCCACCGAATTTTCGAATACTGAAAATGAGTCGATTAATTTGCTTAAGCGTTACTTAGAATGGTTAGAATCTACCCCTTCAATCCCTAACCTTGTCTTTCCATTTGAATTAAATCCCTCGATACAAGGAAATAATGTCTCACTTAGACACGTGCATACTTCAATTCCTTCTGCTACTGAATTGGTAACTTTTTACCGCATTATTAAATCAAGAGGATGGGAAATTAATTTTTGTTAGTGTAGTATTTCAGTAATTGCTACTATTGTCGTAAATTTCTACTCGATAGAAATAACACCAACGAATTTATTTACGAATGATTGAAAATATGAATGCTAGTCCAAATACAGAAAATAAAACTTCAATAGACATTGATAACTACTTAGATAGCCACTATATTCATAGAAGTAATTGGTTGAGAGCCGCTGTTTTAGGTGCAAATGATGGCATACTATCGATTACAAGTATAGCGATTGGGATAGCAGCAGCAAGTACTTCGAGAGAACCAATTGTTTTGGCAACAATTGCAGGATTAGTAGCCGGTGCGCTTTCGATGGCTGCTGGAGAGTATGTTTCAGTAAGTTCACAAACAGATACTGAAAAAGCTGATATTGCTAGAGAAGAGATTGAATTGAAAGAGATGCCCGAAGAAGAATTACAAATATTAGCCGCAATTTATGAGCAAAGAGGTCTTTCTAAAGAAACTGCTTTAAAAGTCGCTATTGAATTAACAGAAAAAGATGCCTTGGCTGCACATGTTCGTGATGAATTAGGAATCAATGAAATAAGTCAAGCAAATCCGATTCAAGCGGCGATTGCTTCTGGAGCAGCATTCTCATTAGGAGGTGTGCTTCCTTTATTGGTGACTTTGTTTTTTTCATTGAACTACATGGAGTACGCTTTGTATGGTTTTTCAATAGTTTTTTTAATTTTATTGGGTACCATTGCTGCTAAAACTGGTGGATCAAGTGTGTTAAAAGCAATTATTCGAATTACTGTTTGGGGTACTCTTGCCATGGGAATTACTGCTGTTGTGGGTTACTTTTTTGGTGTGAACGTGTAATTCAGGGATTTATATTTAAATTCATTCTAAATTAATGTAGAATTTATCTTCTGACAATACTATGACAAACAAAAAGTAGAAAAACTGCACATTTGTAGTCAGAAAAAGAGATTCATGCTAGAGCATTTCCACATACTTGCATTCACCCATAAAAATATGGAAGTTTCAGAAGTTGGAAAACTTCATATTGAGACAGATAAGCAAAAAGAATTGTTGACCGCTTTCAAGAATGAAATGAAGTTAGACGAGCTCATGTTTTTATCGACATGTAATCGTGTTGAGTTCTTGTTTACAACGAAAGAAGAGGTAGATGCTAATTTTCTTTTTCATTTCTTTAAAAAATTATACCGTCATTACGAACCCACACAAATTGATTTCTTTGTAGAAACTGCTGAATTGCATTCTGGAATCCAATCCATTGCGCATATTTTACAAGTTGCTTCATCAATAGATTCTATGATCGTTGGGGAACGTGAAATCATTACCCAAGTAAGAAATGCTTTTGAAGCTTCAAAAAGCATGGGTTTAACGGGAGATTTCATTCGTTTGGTGATGCGTCATACGGTTGAGACAGCGAAAAAAGTGTATACTGAAACAAGTATTGCTAACAAACCTGTTTCTGTTGTTGCATTGGCATATCACACCTTACGCGACATGAATATTTCATTAGATGCACGTGTATTGATGATTGGAGCAGGAATGACGAATTCGAACATGGCGAAGTTTTTAAAGAAACACGGATTTAAAAATTTTGCAGTATTCAATCGTACGGTTCTGAAAGCTGAAAATCTTGCCAATGAATTACATGGAGAGGGATTTGGTTTAGATGCACTACGTACGTATTCGAAAGGTTTTGATATTATCATTACATGTACTGGTGCTGAATCACCAGTGATTACTCCAGAAATTTATCAACAATTACTTCAAGCTGAGACTTCTCGAAAAGTGGTTATTGACATTGCTATTCCACACGATCTAGATGCTGAAATTGTTGAAAAACACAATGTCACTCATATTTCTATAGATTATCTTCAAAAAATTTCAGATAAAAATTTACAAGAACGTTCCAAAGAAATCGTTCATGTTGAGCAAATTATCGAGGATGCAATTGCTTCTTTTCAATACATTCACCGTATGCGTAAAGTAGAAATCGCTATGAGAGAAGTACCAAACATGGTGAAAGACATTCGTTCCACTGCTGTAAATGAAGTATTTAAAAAAGAGTTGCAGACTTTAGATGACGACTCACGTGAAGTTCTCGATAAAATTATAGGCTACATGGAAAAGAAATACATGAGTATGCCTATGAAATTAGCCAAAGACATCATGCTTAATTCTTAATTTTTTATGCGTAAAATTACGATTGGTTCAAGAGGAAGTGATTTGGCCTTATGGCAAGCAAATCATGTAAAAAGACAATTAGAAGCTCTTGGAAATGAAGTTGAAATACAAGTAATTGTTACTCAAGGGGATGCTATTCAGAATTTAAGTTTTGATAAATTAGAAGGGAAAGG
>CAMCQL010000233.1 GCA_945877005.1 Chryseobacterium gleum | reverse complement strand
ACCTAAAAACGTAGTCATTGCAAACAGAACCAAACCTAAAAAGCTCAATTGAATCAACCATTTAGAAAATCCAGAACCTTGAGCACGACTCCATCGAGCTCCTAAAGCCATAAAAAATGGTCCTAAAGCTGCGATTAACATGAAATCCCGTACAAAGAGAATGAAATAAATTGAAATTACTCCAAGTAAGAAATTGCGATAATTTTTCAATTGTGTTGGATTTAAAAAAGTAAACAATTGAATCAATACATAGATCACGCATGAATAAACAATCATATCTTTGGTAATTCCAGTACACCAAAAACAAGTAGAAGGTAAAAATAAGACACCTATCGCAGCTGTCTTTTCACTAAATAAGTGATATTTTAAAACAAGTTCATACAACTTCCAACTAACTTTAAAAGAAATATAAGAAGTAATCATTGTCATCGCAAAATAACTTTTAAAAGTTAAAAAAGTTAAAAATGAAAATAATTTTGCCGCGAACCACGCTTCGTCCTCTTTGTAAATCCAGTTGGGGGGAAGCCCTGTTTTCTGTATATCAAAACTATTAAATCTTAATCGATTCTCTTCATTAGTGAAAATTTCATGTAGAAAACGAGTGGGGCTCTCCCAAAACAAATTATTCAATTTTTGAGCACTATCCCAATAAGCAGTTGAATCTCCACCTTCATACATTTGTATGTAAACGATTGAAAAAATTATGGCAGAAAAAAATTTAGCATAAAAACCAGTTTTGTAAAACCGATAATACCCAACATTTTTATTTTTTTCGAATGTAGTATTGACATTATTCAATAATACGAAAAACCAAATAATCATTGATAAAGCATCAATAACTCCTAAAAACTGAAACTTACCTTCTTCAAAGTTCACGTTCGCTAACTAATTTAGTTAATAATAAAGAGAGTTGTTTAACTTGATGATTTTGTGAGTAAGATAAAATATTTCGAGATGGAGTCGCTGTTTCACTATTAGTGGATTCTATTTTAGTAGATATTTTCGTGGATAAATAATGAAACATCTCAAGTTCGGTTTCTACAATCTTCCCATTTCCTGTATCAGCTAGAGTTAGAGCAACGACATCATGATCGGAGGGAAAACAAAGTATCGGTTTTTGCAACGACAAATATTCATACAATTTACTGGAAGGAATCCCTTTTTTCCCTTTGTGGGTCAACATTAATAACAAATCAGAAGTTTGTTGCATCAAAATAACTTGACTTTTAGAAATTCGAGGCGTGATCAAAAAATGAGATTCATACCCTACAATTATTCTTTTAATTCTTTTTTCTTGAAGAGGATCATAGGCAACTCCGGGAAATTGAACTTGAATTTTAATTTTTTCATTAAAAACAGGTATACAACGAATCACAGCTCGCAAAAATGATTCTACATCTTGTGTAGCATAAAGTGTTCCGTTGTAGGTGATTTTAAATGTTGAAGGATCCTCATGGGGTAGTTGTGGAAGCAACGAGTCAAATCCATTTAAAACAGTAACACCTTTTACTTTTACAAATTTTGCAATTCGATCAGTATACACATCTGATACAGAAGTTATCACTGAAGCACTACCAACCCATTTTTGTTCAGATCGTTGCTGTACTTGATGCAAAAAACGGGCAACAATACCTTTAGGGTGTATAATTTCTGAAGTGGTCCAATCATCCCGATAATCAGCCACCCATGGAAGATGATATTTTTTTGAAAGTAAATAACCAAAACGAAATTGCACAAAAGGATTTCCAGTTATAAGTACTGCTGAAATTGTATGTTGCGCAATTAATTTTTCTGCATAAGCATAAATAGCTCCAAATGGAATGAAAAAATTTGCGTAATTTTCTCCAATACCGTTTACAAGTGTGAATACCTTGCTAGTTTTTTTTAGCAAACTATTTTTAGACGTAAATAGCCGATCCCTAATGGAAGAACGATAAGGAAGGTAATGAACCTCATGGGTGTCAGTTTCTTCTATTTCCAATTGAATTCCCGCATCTCTTAACTGATCTTCAGGTTGTTGAAGTGGAACATTCCAATTACGAGTGATCACAATTGGTCTGTAGCCGTAGGAAGGCAAGTACTTCACCCATCCAGCAGGACGTTGTGCAGCTGTTAAACTACAAGGAGGATAAAAATAACTGATAATTAAAACATTCCTCATCGATGAAGTCTATAAAAAAGTTTCAAATTTTGAATTGATTGTATATCGTTTCTTCGTGAGTCGAATAAACAATTCGAAAGATGATATGGATTGAGGACTCAATAATTTAGGATGACTAATAAGATGAATCGATGAATGTCTTTTTAGATAAAAAAAATAATAAAAAGCTTTTACTTTATTAAGTAACTCAATGGAAAAAGTTTCTTTGCTTGAAAAATTATTTTTTCCACGTTGAATTGTATTCCCTGAGGAGTTCCCATCTCCAAATCTTTTCCAAGCTAACTTTCTAACATTGAGTCGGTAGTAAATGCTATTCATAATACGTTGAAAAAAAGACATGGAGAAATTAGACATTGAAAATTCTACGAAATATCCCGTAGTATCAACTACGGTATTACTAACTTCAAAATGATAATTATTTTCTTTAATGTAGAGTGCTTGCGTATAATCAAAACTAAAAGTAGACTGTTGACTTTGAGCGCCTTTCAACACACTAAAATCATATTTAATTTTTTTTTGTTTAAACAAAAGAGCTAACCTTTCAAAAGGCTGAGAATACAAACCTCCTGCTCGAAAACCAAAATATGCAGGAACTTGATCTATTGGATACAAGGATTTCAAAAAATCGGTTGAAAAATCAATCAAGTCAGAAATTTCTTCTATTTTCAAATGAGACAATGCAAATCGAGTATGGTTGGAACAGTCCCACTGATTAGTGGTCTCATCATAAAGAGCATCCAGCCAATGTGGATGAAAATGATGAAAAAGAAAATGCCCATCTTCAGCTAATAATTTTAACTGAGAAATAATATTTCTCAAATCATCTGCAACGAAAGTATTGTCTTTTGACAATTGTTTTAAGCGATAGATATACGTAGTATCTATAAAAAAAACTGCTTCAAGTTGATGGTGTTTTAAAACACGTTGTAGTTGATAAGTTGGCGCTAATAAACATCGTTCAACTGTTCCGGAATACTTACCCAAAAACAACTCATAATCAAACGT
>CAMCQL010000232.1 GCA_945877005.1 Chryseobacterium gleum | reverse complement strand
TCAGGTATATTCAAAAAAAGAAAAAACATATTTGAATAAGTTGATGGGTTCAGAATAAACTTAAATTTTAACTTTGTAATTTAAAATTTAGATTTATTATGAGTTCATACGACGTAGCCATTATTGGATCAGGCCCTGGAGGATATGTTGCAGCTATTCGCTGTGCACAATTAGGATTCAAAACTGCTTTAATTGAAAAATATTCTACTCTTGGAGGTACATGTCTAAATGTTGGGTGTATTCCTTCTAAAGCATTGTTAGATTCTTCCGAGCATTTTCACAACGCAAAACACAATTTTTCCACACATGGAATTGGTTTAGATAATCTTACTGCTGACATTCAACAAATGGTCAAAAGAAAGGAAGAAGTCATCAACCAAACGTGTAATGGAATTAAATTTTTGATGGATAAAAACAAAGTGACAGTTCTACATGGTACTGGTTCTTTTATCTCACCAACAAAACTATCAATTAAAGGAGAATCTGGAATTGAAGAGATAATTGAAGCTAAATATTCAATTATTGCTACAGGATCAAAGCCAAACTTTTTTCCAGGAATGGAACCTGATAAAAAAAGAATCATTACATCGACGGAAGCATTAAAAATGAATGAAATTCCTAAAAAAATGCTCGTTATTGGTGGAGGTGTAATCGGTTTGGAACTCGGTTCAGTATTTGGTAGACTTGGAACTGAAATCGAAGTAATTGAATTTGCGGACTCTATCATTCCTACAATGGATAAATCATTAGGTAAAGAATTGGCTAAAGTATTGAAAAAAGAAGGATTTAAATTCCATCTACAACATCAAGTAAAATCAGTTGTAAATAATGGGGAAAATGTTACACTTACTGCATTAAATAAAAAAGGTGAAGAAGTTAAATTCGAAGCAGATTATTGTTTAGTTGCTGTAGGTAGAAAAGCATTTACTTCAGGATTAGGATTACAAAACATCGGACTTAGCGTTAATTCTAGAGGTCAAATTGAAGTGAACGACCATTTGCAAACTTCAATCCCAAACATCTATGCAATTGGTGATGTTATAAAAGGAGCAATGCTTGCACACAAAGCAGAAGAAGAAGGTGTATATGTTGCAGAATTAATCGCTGGGCAGAAACCTCATATCAATTATAATTTAATACCAGGCGTAGTTTATACTTGGCCAGAAGTTGCCGCTGTAGGTAAAACAGAAGAAGAATTAAAAACACTCAATATTGAATACAAGGTAGGTAATTTTCCAATCAAAGCTTTAGGTAGAGCTAGAGCGAGTATGGATACTGCAGGATTTATAAAAGTATTGGCTGATAAAACAACTGACGAAGTGCTAGGTGTACATATGATTGCTCCTAGAGCTGCAGACCTAATTATGGAAGCGGTAGTTGCAATGGAATACAGAGCATCTGCTGAGGACATCTCTAGAATTTGTCATCCTCACCCAACATATTCAGAAGGGATGAAAGAAGCTGCATTGGATGCAACCGATGCTAGAGCTCTTCATAGCTAAACTAAGTATTTAATTATTTGTTTAAAAGGGTAAATGAAAATTTACCCTTATTTATTGTTGATCCCATGAAAAAAACAGGCGTATTATTACTTCAATTAGGAACACCCAATAGTCCAAGTACTTCTGATGTTAGAAAATATTTAAAGGAATTTCTTAACGACCCTAGAGTGATCGATTTGCCTTGGTTAGCAAGAACGCTTTTAGTGAATGGAATCATCGTCCCTTTTCGTGCTCCAAAATCAGCAAAAATATATAAAAAGCTTTGGGAACATGGTAACGGAATATCTCCCCTATTGGATTACACAGAAAAAATCACAACTATTCTTCAAAATAACTTAAGTAAAGAAAATATTACTGTTGAAATGGCAATGCGCTATCAAAATCCTTCCATGGAAATTGTTCTTGATAAAATGCACAAAGCCAACTATGATCAAATAATCATCTTGCCTCTTTTTCCTCAATATGCGAGTGCTTCTTCAGGATCTGCAATCGAAAAGGCAATGAATATTATTAGAAAATGGTGGGTTATCCCTGAAATTAAAATTGTGTCACAGTTTTATGAATCAAAGGGATACATCGATTCTATTATTGCAAGAGCAAAAGCATTTGATCTTGCAAATTATGATCATATATTGTTTTCTTATCACGGTTTACCCGAAAGACATGTTGACAAAGTATATAACGATGGATTATGTGAGGACCAACCTTGTGAATCGGAAATAAATAACGAAAACAAATCATGCTATAAAGCAACTTGTTACGCAACAACACGACTAATTGCGAAGGAATTAAATCTCCAAGAAAAAGAGTATACGGTTTGTTTTCAATCACGTTTAGACAAAAAATGGTTGCACCCATTTTCAGATAAGATT
Source organism: Chryseobacterium gleum (assembly GCA_945877005.1). Lineage (GTDB taxonomy): Bacteria > Bacteroidota > Bacteroidia > Flavobacteriales_D > Crocinitomicaceae > CANHVK01. Next base: position 811 of record CAMCQL010000232.1, on the reverse strand, counting down.
GTTGAGGAACAAGCAAAAAAAGGAGCAAAAAAACTTCTTGTCTTTAGTCCAGCATTTGTTGCTGATTGCTTAGAAACGATTATTGAAATTGGAGATGAGTATCAAGAAATATTCGAAGAATTTGGTGGAGAAAAAGTACAATTAGTGCCTAGCTCCAACGATCATCCAAGATTCATCGAATGTTTAGAAGAATTAATCAGAGAGAGAATTTAGTTTTACAAATAATTATATCTACTAAAACAAAACTTTCAAGTCGAAACTTTAGATTAAATTATCCTCCTATTAGGATTGCTAAAGTAACTCCAACGATTATACTCAATAACTTTACAAGGTTAAATCTATGATTCTCACTTGCTTCAAAAATAATTGTAGTAGAAATATGTAAAAACATACCTACTACAATTGCAAGTAATAAATTCATTGGAAGTAAATCAATTGAATTATGGAAAAATTTACCGAAAAGCAATCCGATTGGTGTCATAATTCCAAATAGAATTAAAATTAGCCAAGACTTTTTTGTTGATAATCCTGAACCTTTTAATAAAGTCATTAAAGCTATTGCAACAGGCGTTTGATGAAACAATATACCTAAAAGCAAAGATTGTGCTGATAAATGTCCGTGCTGAGCATGTGAGTCTCCACCAGCTAAAGGTATTCCCTCTATAAATGAATGAATGGATAATGAAATAAATAACGACCAAGGCACACGATTATTTTTATGGATATGAATATGTCCATGTTCAATACCACCAGAAAAATATTCTAAAAAAAGTTGAATTAAAAAACCAATTAGTATGAAGATTCCAATACT
>CAMCQL010000231.1 GCA_945877005.1 Chryseobacterium gleum | reverse complement strand
TTTTTGGAAATAAGATTGTGCACAGATTCATGCATAATCAACCCCAATGCCAATAAACGTGCGCCAATAAAAACAACACTTAAAACGTACACTGGCCAGTTAAAATATCTTTCACATAAAAAGGCAACAAAAATAATTAAAGCCCATTCTGAAGCAATTGAAAAAATCCCCCTTATAGTATTTACTTGATTCAACTTCTTTAATATGTCTTTATTAACAAAGCCTCTTAAGTTATTTGGATTATTTACTGGTGTAGTGAGGTTGCTATTTAATGTTTGCATATAGATATAAATTTAAAAAATAAATGCCTTTTTTAACTTTAGTAATAACTCGTTGATTTTTTATTTAATTCTCTAACAATTCTGTGATTCTTTAATTCAAATATAATTATCTTACGATCATTTTACTAATTTATATTCGCAAGTAAAAAGAAGCTAGTTGCGATTATCACAAGTGCAGATGCTGATCAAACATAAGACTGGCCTTTCATACTTATAATCTTAAATTATTTTAATGAAAAGATTATCTCCCACAATTGGAGCGTGAACTAAAGTCGGTAAAGTTTCTTCTAAATTCTTCGTTAAAAGAATTCCTATAATTTAATCTAAATAAACATTTGCAATACGTTCCAATATCCTCTTTTATGAGGTTCGATAATTCAGACCTTTGGACCACCCAGTTGGAGATTTTGGCTAAAAAGTCGAAATCCCCATTTTTATTTTTTTTTAAATTTTTCAGCAATAATTTTGTTAATAGTTTTTCTTGAACTTAATAAAATTATGTTGTACTTATGGATTTTCTAATTAAAGAATGGAAAAGAAAAATTCTAAATTAACTTTTATTGATCTATTCTCAGGATGTGGAGGTCTAAGTGAGAGTTTTCTTCAATCAGGTAATTTTGAAGCCTTAGCACATGTAGAATAAGAAACTTCAATGGAAGATACACTTCGAAATAGGTTGGTGAAAAATGGGGCCATTCTGTAGAAGAAGCTTCAAAAAGAGTTGTACATTTTGATATTCAAAAAACTCATGAATTAATTAATGGTAATTAGATAAAGATAGTCATTAATTGCATTCTTGAAGTGTTACAGATTCGATTTTTTCTCTAACCATCTGAAATTCATGACTGCAATCACCACCACATCCCTCTTGAGCTCCACCGAATAAGCCACCAGTTGTACCTCCTTTTGTTAGGTCCCTTAATCTTCGATCTAGTTCATTATTAACTGCTGCACAATTTAATTGTTTTGATGTTAGATTTTTCGATACTGTTTTATAAGATAATGATTTTATGCAATCGCAATTTCCACATTTATTATAACTAATCTGTCTGTTATAAGAAAAGGATGTGGATTGTGCGTTTACAAATCCAAACATAAGCAACATAGTTGCTAAAATCAATAAATTTTTCATATTTTCATTTTTAAATTTTTTACCTACTCTTTAATGGATTTTCAGCATCCTCCCTGTTTTTAATGTGTTGTCTTTTCTTTACTTTTATTTTTTTAAATTTGCATTTTTAATCCCATGAATTAACCAGGCTATAAATGCAAATTTTAAAATAATTCCACTAAAGATTGTTGCTGGATCAATAATAGCGACAAGGAGATTTAGTAATATGAATAAGACTAATCCTATTATTAAAGCTAAATATGGTTTAGCATAAGACCAAATAGCTAAGCCTAAGAAAATTAGCGCAAAAAACCAATCAATTATACCGAAAATAATGTGATGATATTCAATGTAATAGGCCTCTATAAAACCAATAAGCACGTATAGACCTCCAATACAAAATAAGGATATTCGCCCAATATTTATTGACTTTTTTGTTTCGGATATCTCTTCCTCGTTACTTTTTTTATTATTCTCAACTTCTTTTTTGTCTTCAACGTAGTTTTCACAATTTCCTTCGAAATCAGCTATTTGTTCCGTCAATCCACAAGTAACCCCAACTTTTGGGTTAAAAGATCTATTCGTACAAACTGAGCAAAATTTTAAATGTTCTTCTCTTTCCATTTCAATGTTTTATTATTTTCTGTTTTTAATGCGACAGAACCGGGTGTTGATTAGTTAAAATAATTTTAATTTTTTTATTGTCTTTAAACATAATTTCTTCCGTTCCAACCAAGACATCGTTTATATAAAATGAGGTTCCCTCTGATAGTTTACTGATGGAGTAACTTTCATTGGTTTCGTTTAAATGGTTCATTGCACGCAAAATAGCTTTTTTTCCGTTCCTTAAGGTAAACTCATCATTAATAGCAATTTGACCAACATTAGGGTAGTTTTTATATCGATTAGTGGTAGCTTTTGGGTCCGAAGACGCCCAGCCTTTATTTTCAAGATAAAAAGGGTGGTCAGGGGTAGCCGTTATGGTGTCGTGGTCAAAAATATATGTTATGAAATGAATATGTTTAACTTGAATCATTTCTTCGATGATTACCTCTTTATTCTGTCTTTTTTCAAAATCAAAGGTTAGAACTTTATCACCTACTTTTAATTCTGAAATTGGTTTTTTTTGAATTTCATTAAGGTTGACTTCCATTTGTCCTGTAAAACAAGCTGCGCATTCCACAAGGAGTTTTTTCATGATTTGTTTTTTGGTAAATCCGGTATGTTCATTATAATTTAATTGTTCAATAAAGTTGTAGCAATTATCTCCTTCTTCACTTCCAATCCCAAAATAATCGTAAATATAAAGATCATTAGGGCCTTTGAGGTATTGATATTCAAAATTTTCTTCGGTTTCACTATCACTACTGAAGTATTCTACTTTTCCTGTTGGTTCAATTACTGATACATCAGTACCAAGGTCAGATAAAACGAATCCTTTATCTAAACTTATATTAACAATATAGGTATTTGTACCACAATAAGCCTGACAGTTATCTAATTCAGAATATATTAATAATTCAGGGAATTGGCCACCTACTAATTCTTTAATTTCAAAGGTAATCTGTGTGCCTAAATTTAAAGTTAAATATTGATCATTTACCTTAATTAACGAAGGAAAACTCACTTCATCTTCATCATCTGAAATTTCCCTTTGATCCTGGTAAACAAGGATATTCAGATTGTTTAGGCCATTATATTCATAAATTTTTTTGTAAAAATCTGTATAATATTGTAAATCACTGTTAATCCTAATGGAAGAAGTTCTAATAAAATCTTGTGAAAAAGCAAGTTGAACAAATAGAAAAGT
>CAMCQL010000230.1 GCA_945877005.1 Chryseobacterium gleum | reverse complement strand
TAATTTAGCCATTGCACTGGATTGATCGTAATTTAAACCTAAGTCTTTTTCTTTTGCTGCTTTCATTACCAACAATCTTGCTGCTTCAATTTCTGTTGCCATATCAGCTAATTTGAAGGCAATTGCTTGGTGTTTGAAGATCTCTTTTCCAAAAGCCTTTCTTTCTTGAGAATAAGCTAAAGCCAATTCAAATGCTCCAGAGGCAATACCTAAGGCCTGAGCAGCTATGCCTATTCTACCTCCAGCCAAAGTTTTCATTGCAAATTTGAATCCAAATCCATCCTCACCAATTCTATTTTCCTTCGGTACTTTTACATCATTGAATAATAAGGTATGGGTATCACTCCCTCTAATGCCCATTTTATCTTCTTTAGCTCCAACTATAAAACCTTCCATCCCACGCTCAACAATAAGAACATTAATTCCTTTATGGCCTAATTCAGGATTAGTTTGTGCAATAACAAGATAAATAGATGCAGATGAACCATTTGTAATCCAATTTTTCGTGCCATTTAACAAATAATGATCTCCTTTGTCAATAGCAGTAGTGCTTTGAGAAGTAGCATCAGATCCCGCTTCAGGTTCTGATAAGCAAAAGGCACCAATTTTTTTTCCCGTTGCTAAGGGAACTAAATATTTTTGTTTTTGTTCTTCAGACCCATATTTCTCTATACCGTAACAAACCAATGAATTATTTACTGACATACAAACTGATACCGAAGCATCTACTTTAGAGATTTCCTCCATTGCAATGGCATAAGAAATCGTATCCATTCCACCTCCACCGTAAGCAGGGTCAACCATCATCCCCATAAACCCTAATTCGCCAAGTTGTTGTATCTCTTCAGTTGCAAACTTTTGATCCCGATCCCGCTCAATCACTCCGTGTTTCAAAACATTTTGCGCAAAATCTCTCGCAGCATTTTTTACTGCTAATTGTTCTTCTGTTAATTCAAAATTCATTTTAAGTAGTTTATTTGATAACGTTTGCAAAAATACAGCTATTTTTTATTTATTACTTTTATTTGTAACGTAGAAAAATTCTAAATTTAAAAGAAAAAAGTATGTCATCTCATTTTTCAATTATTGGTCTAATGTCGGGGACCTCACTTGATGGAATCGATTTAAGTTTCTGTACATACAACTACAACTCGAATAGATGGGATTATACGATTCATGCGACTAAATCTTACCCCTATTCACAAGAGTGGCAATTAAAATTAAAGAATGCCATCCATCTTTCTGCATTAGAATTGTATCAACTTGATATTGAAATTGCTCATTTATTTACTGATTCCATCCAAAAATTCATAAACGAACATTCAATTGATTCATCCTCAATAAGTGCTATTTCATCGCATGGACATACCATTTATCACCAGCCTGAAAAGGGATTTACAATTCAAATTGGAAATGGAGAAACGATGGCAGCACTGACTAATTTATTGGTTATTAATGATTTTAGATCCAAAGATGTTGCATTGGGAGGACAAGGTGCGCCGTTGGTTCCAATTGGAGATCATCATTTATTCGGTGAGTTAGCAGAAGGATTCCTAAATATTGGAGGGATTTCAAATATATCTTATGTAAACAATGATTCCATTAAAGCGTTCGATATTTGTCCTGGAAATCTTCCTTTAAATTATTTAATCCAAAAAATAGGCCTAAGCTATGATCAAAATGGTGAGTTTGCACGAAAAGGTAAAATACATCATGAGTTGTTGAATGAATTGAATGCACTTGAATACTATACTAGATCAGCCCCTAAATCTCTTGGCATTGAATGGATTGAAACTGACTTTTTCCCACTACTAAAAAAACACGCTATTTCATTGGAGGACCAGCTTGCAACAATTGTAGAACATATTGCCATCCAAATCAGTAAAACAATCAACAATCTAACTATCATACAATTATTTATTACTGGAGGTGGAGCCTACAATGGTTATTTAATAGAACGGATTGGTTTTTATTATGAGGGTAAAATTATAATTCCTGAAAAAGAGTTAATTGAATTCAAGGAAGCTATCATTTTTGGATTCTTAGGTGCTTGTAGACTTGCATTACAACCAACAGCGCTTTCCTCTGTAACCGGAGCAATAAGAAACAGTTGTGGAGGTGTTATTCATATCCCTAATTAATACTTAACGTAAGCTAAACAATTTATGATTATCCGCATCGTTAAATTACAATTTCAATCTGAGAAAACTCAGGATTTTCTTGCGTTATTTGATTCCGTAGTAACTAAAGTGAACTCATTTCCTGGGTGTTGTCACATGCACATGGTGAGAGACATTCGTGATCCCAATTTGTTCTTTACTTACAGTCATTGGGAAAATGAAACAGCTTTGAATAACTACCGAGACTCTGATTTATTTCAAAGTATATGGCCAACCATTAAACCTTGGTTTTCTCAAAAAGCAGAGGCATGGAGTACTGAAAAGGTTTAAACAGTAATTGCTAGTTTATTTAGCAAAGAAATAGTTGTTTCAATTTCTTCTTTAGAAATGTCTAAATGTGTAACTAAACGTATCATTCCTTCTCCAAAAGAAGAGATTAATACCCCGTTGTCTTTCATTAATTGAATAATCGCCTCTTTTTGTTTTGGTTCCTTGAGACAAACAACAACTATATTTGTTTGTACGGGATACACTTTTTCCACCCATGGAAGGCGATTAAACGACTCACCAAGTAAAGTGGCATGAAGATGATCTTGCGCTAATCGCTCTACATTATTTTTAAATGCATACAAACCACCCGCAGCTATAATACCTGCTTGGCGCATACCTCCACCCATCACTTTTCTTACACGACGTGCTTTTTTTATGAAACTTGCATCTCCAATCAAAACAGAACCAACTGGTGCGCCAAGTCCTTTTGACAAACACAATGAAATTGAAGAGAATCTTGCAGCATATTTTTTTGGGTCTGGTTTTTTAGCCACTAATGCATTCATCATTCTTGCTCCATCTAAATGCAATGGAATGGTATGTTCTTGACATACAGAAGCTATCAAATCTAATTCATTTTCATCGTAAACAGCACCTCCTCCCCGGTTCGCTGTATCTTCAACACAAACTAATGCAGTGTTTGGAAAATGGACATCGTCAGGTTGAATGGCAGACTTTACTTTTTCAGCAGTCATCCTACCATAATTTCCATGTACTAAGTGGACAGAGGCTCCAGAATTTTTAGCAATTCCTCCCCCTTC
>CAMCQL010000229.1 GCA_945877005.1 Chryseobacterium gleum | reverse complement strand
TGGTACAGCTGTTTATATGACGCAAGACATTGGTACAGCTGTAGATCGTAAAAAGGATTACCCGGACATGCAGGGTGTTGTTTATACTGTTGGAAATGAACAAGATTACCATTTTAAAGTGTTGTTTCTTGTTTTGAAAAAATTAGGGTATACTTGGGCAAATAATTGTTTTCATCTTTCTTACGGTATGGTTGATTTGCCTTCTGGAAAAATGAAGTCGCGAGAGGGTACTGTTGTCGATGCGGATGATTTAATGGCTGAAGTGGTTGAATCAGCGAAAGAGATGACCAAAGAAAGAGGACATTTGGAAGGAATGTCAGATTCTCAAAAAGATAAATTGTTTTCTCAAATTGGTATGGGAGGGTTGAAATACTTTTTACTTAAAGTAGACCCTAAAAAAAGAATGTTGTTTAATCCAGCAGAATCGATTGAGTTGAATGGAAATACCGGACCTTTCATACAGTATGCACATGCAAGAATTCATTCTTTATTACTAAAAGCAGGAGGATATTCAGATTTCGGATCGACAGAATTATTGGAAGAAGAAAAAGAACTTATAAAATTTATAGCACAGTATCCTGAAATTGTAAAAGTAGCAGGAACTGAATTTTCTCCAGCAATTATTGCTAATTACGCTTTTGAACTAGTGAAATTGTTTAATCATTTCTATCAAACTGTTCCAATTTTAATTGAGAAAGAGGAATTGGTAAAGAACTTGCGTTTAGCCTTATGTGAAGTTGTTTCTGATATAATCAATAGGTCATTAAATTTACTCGGGATAGATTCACCTGAAAAAATGTAACTGTTAGATCAATTTAAATTTCTTTCTAAACAAAAAAAACATCTACGCATAGATGTTTTTTTTATTTAGTTTTTAATCAACGTAATTGATGTTTTGAGTACACACCAATAGTTGTACGGTTATTTTTTTTCTTCAGTAGTAGTGGTTGTTTTTTCAGGCAACACTGTTCCTTTAATAGTTAATGTTATTGGTTCTCCAATGTTTGTAGTTACTGTAATTGTCTTTACAAAAGGCCCCACACGTTTTGTATCGTATTTTACAGAAATTTCACCTTTCTTTTTTGGGGCAACTGGCGCTTCTGGTTTTTTTGCAGTGGTGCAACCACAACTTGTTTGTACATTGCTAACAATTACTGGTTCTTTTCCGTTGTTCTTGAAAGAGAAAGAAAATTCCTCGTCTGCCCCATAAGGTATATTGTTTCTTTCAATTGTTAATGTTTTAAATGAAAGTATAGACTTTTTTTCTTTTACACTCTCTTTAGTTGTATTGTGTTCGTGGTTATGACCATCGTGGTTGGTATGTTCTTGCGCTGAAACAATAGTAGAGGTTGCTAGTGCAATAGAAAGAAAAATTTTTTTCATAAGAAAGATTTTATAAATAAGTTTTTACAATGCAATTTTACATTTTTTTTTGTAAGAATACAAGAAAATGAATTATTTAAACTTAAATGACATCGAAAGCATCAAGAACATCAATGATTGATTGAAAGGTGTTTTTTTTGATTACGTCAAATTTTTCATTTTTCTTCCAGCTGATTTTGGTAATACCTTCTTCTAATTGTGGTATTCCTTTTTTTGAACCTTGGTAATTCAGTGTAAACCAATAAGTTTTTTTTAAGGTTGATACTCCTAGGTTTTCATATGTGTGATAAGTGATGAGTAACTCTTTGTCGATAGATACATTTTCAATTCCGCATTCTTCTTCAATTTCACGAATGGCGCATTCTCTAGGTGTTTCATTTTTTTCCATTTTCCCTTTTGGTAAATCCCAAAATCCATTTCTTTTAATAAATAAATATTTAGATTTTCGCTGAACTATTCCACCTGCGGCTTCAATTTTGGCATAATCTTGAAAGTAGAGATCCATTGTTTCTGCTGGATTCTCACATAAAATATAGATAGGAGAGAACCTATTTGTAAATTTTAATAGATTGTTAATTTGTTGTTTATCAGAGAGTGCTAAACCTTCACGGATGAAAACACCTTCAACATTTTGCATTTCTTCTGGAGAAATAAAAAATAATGGCTTGTTTTGAATAAAAACTTTATACATTTGTGGCTATGATTTTAAATAACGATAAGGCGCTAAAAGTAGCAGAATTTTTACTGCAAATTAAAGCAATTAAATTGCAGCCTGCAAATCCTTTTGTATGGGCTTCCGGTTGGAAATCTCCTATTTATTGTGATAATCGTAAAACATTATCGTATCCGTCTATCAGAACTTTCATTCGTCAGGCTTATGCTGAATTAATTTTGGATTCGTTTGGTAAACCTGATGTAATAGCAGGTGTAGCTACTGGAGGAATTGCTCAAGGAGCATTGGTTGCGCAGGAACTTGGATTACCTTTTATTTATGTTCGTACTTCTGCAAAAGCACATGGTTTAGGAAATCAAATCGAAGGTGATTTTGAAGCAGGCCAGAAAGTAGTAGTTATTGAAGATTTAATTTCAACTGGCGGAAGTAGTCTAAGTGCTGTTTCTGCTCTTAGAGCAGCTGGGTGTGAAGTTAAAGGATTGGTTGCTATTTTTTCTTATGGTTTTGATGTTGCTAATAAAAGTTTTAAAGAAGCGAAATGTCCTTTTGAAACGTTGACTAATTATGATTTTTTAATTGCCGAGGCTTTGCGTCATGAATACATTAATGAAGCAGATTTGGAGTCATTAAAAAAATGGAGAGAAGATCCATCAAATTGGAAATAAGATGATCATTGAGAGTGTTCAGTCTGAGATTAAGCTTTCAATCAATGATGTTTTCAATTTTGTTCAAGATTTAAATAATCTTATTCATTTGTTGCCTCAGGATAAGGTGTCAAATTGGGAAGCTACTTCTCAATATTGTTCTTTCAAAATTCAAGGAGGTATTATTATCCCATTAAAGTTGAGGGAAACCTCATTTCCAAACCAAATTATTTTAGATTCTGGAGAAAAATCTCCGTTTCCATTTGTTTTAACTATTCATTTGCATGAGTTATTACCTGATACAACAAATGGTAAATTAGTTTTTGATGCTAAAATGGGTAAAACACTTCAGTTTATCACCGAAAAGCCATTAAGAAATTTGTTTAATACCATGTCAGAGCGACTTAAATACCATTTCGATCTAGAAAAATAATTTCTTTTAAGTTGAATAGTTTAATTTTTTGATTTATTTCAATTTGTAATCTTCCAAATTCATCAGTACCTTTTATAATTCCTTGGAAATTTTCATTTCCTGA
>CAMCQL010000228.1 GCA_945877005.1 Chryseobacterium gleum | reverse complement strand
AAAAAAACAAATACGAATGTTTCTATTTCAGACACTGCACATGTAACTATTCTGAAAAATATATTAAATAACAATACATCGATTTCTGGTTCCAACTTGGCTCGTTTCGAAAAACGACATAGAACTGTTGGAGGAAACACCTTAAGAGCTGCTGTATTAGGAGGCAATGATGGACTAGTTTCGAATTTCAGTCTAGTAATGGGGATTGCAGGTGCTACAAATGGGCAAAAAGAAGTATTACTTGCTGGTATCGCTGGTTTACTTGCAGGTGCACTTTCAATGGCTTTAGGTGAATGGATTTCTGTAAAAAGTTCGCAAGAATTGTATGAAAATCAAATGCAATTAGAACTGGAAGAATTAGAAACAAATCCTGAAGGAGAAGAAAAAGAACTAGTCTTAATCTATATTTCAAAAGGAATTCCAAAAGAACAAGCGGAAAAAATGGCGAAAGATGTGATGTCCAATATCGATCATGCGCATGAGGTATTAATTAAAGAAGAATTAGGTATCAATCCGGATGATTTGAAAGGTTCAGCTATGGAAGCAGCAGTAACATCTTTCTTTTTATTTGGAATTGGAGCAATTTTGCCTGTTATACCATTTTTCTTTTTTTCAGGTTCAAAAGCGATTGTTTTAAGTACAATCTTAAGTGCATTTGGCCTTTTCCTAATCGGTGCAGCAATCACATTATTTACTGGGAAAAGTGTGTGGTTTTCAGGATTTAGACAAGTTTTGTTTGGATTAGTCGCAGCAGCGATTACCTTTGGAATTGGAAAGTTAATTGGAGTTTCAATCGCTGGTTAAAAAATAAAGTTGAGATTAAGATTAAGGTTGAAGTTGAGAAAAAAATCTGAAAATGACACATGAAGAAACAGCTGTAAAAGCAACGTATTTTAGCATTATCGGAAATACCAGTCTTGCTATTATAAAGGGATTAGCTGGATATTTAGGTAATTCGTATGCTTTAATTGCGGATGCAATCGAGTCTACAACTGATATTTTCGCATCTATTCTTGTTCTTTTCGGATTAAAATATGCTAGTAGGCCAGCAGATGAAAATCACCCATATGGACATGGAAGAGCTGAACCTTTGATTACCTTTTTGGTTGTAGGATTTCTAATTACTTCAGCCACAATTATTGCCTATGAAAGTATTCAAAATATAGGAACACCTCACAGTTTACCTAGTCCTTATGTACTTTTAGTTCTGCTTCCGATTATTGTTTGGAAAGAAATTTCATTTCAAATTGTCCTAAAAAAAAGTAAAGAAACGAATAGTTCCTCATTAAAAGCAGATGCTTGGCACCATAGAAGTGATGCTATAACCTCAATCGCTGCGTTAATAGGAATTTCAACTGCATTGATTGGAGGTAATGGATATGAATCAGCTGATGATTGGGCAGCGCTTTTCGCTTCAGGTTTTATTTTATACAACAGTTATTTAATTTTCCGTCCTGCATTAGGTGAAATTATGGACGAACATAAATACGACGAACAAGTAGATATGATTCGAAAAGTATCTCACGATGTTCCAGGAATAGTTGATACTGAAAAATGTTTTGTTCGTAAAGCGGGGATGAAATTTCACGTTGAGTTACACGCGCGTGTTGATGCGAATATAACAGTTAAAGAAGGACACGAATTAGCTCATATTCTGAAAGACACTCTAAGAAATGAAATCCCTGAATTAGGTCACGTTTTAATTCACATAGAACCATTCGAATGAAATTAGCTCTTTTTATATGCTCAATACTATTCACTTTTGGAATTATTTCATTTCAAAATGAACAACCTGTAATTTCACATTTAGAATTACCTCACCCAAAAGAGAAAGAGATAATTATTCATCATTTAGCTTACACTCTATCATACAATGAGTTACATGAACAGGCAAATTGGGTCGCTTATGAATTAACTAAAGAAGAGACTAACTCACAATTTGAAAGAACAAATAAGTTTTTAATTGACGAACAAGTTAAAACAGGATCGGCAACAAATGATGACTATTTAAAAAGTGGTTATGACAGAGGGCATTTAGCGCCTGCAGGAGATATGGGTTGGTCTGAACAAGCGATGAAAGAATCATTTTACTACAGCAATATGTCACCTCAACTACCAAGTTTCAATAGAGGGATTTGGAAAAAAACCGAAGAATTAACAAGAGAATGGGCAGTTGAAAACAACAGTTTATACGTTGTTACAGGTCCAATTTTAACTCCCAATTTACCAACAATTGGGACTAATAAAGTTTCTATTCCAAATTATTACTACAAAACAATTTTAGATTATACACAGCCTAAATTTAAAGCGCTTGCTTTCTTGATTCCTAATAAAGCATCAAAAGAATCTTTAGAAAAATATGTCGTTAGTATTGATAGTATTGAAAAATTAACGGGTTATGATTTTTACTATCAACTTCCTGATTCACTTGAAAATCAACTTGAAAAATCAACTTCAACAACTGATTGGACTTGGAAAGCGGAGGTAATAAAGAAAACTACCTCTGAAAAAAAACCATCTACAGAGGCACAACTTAAAACTTCAGTTCAATGTAAAGGAATCACAAAGAAAAAGAATCGTTGTAAGAATAAAACACTTAACTCAAGCGGATACTGTAGAGATCATTTGAGTCAAAAACATTAAATTAAAATTCAATTTCTTAAACTAGATTAAGCTTTCCTTACAACTGAAGTTTGTATTTTTATCGAACAAAACAAATTCAAAATGGATCGTAAGAATTTTATCAAAAAAGGAATTTTAGGCACTGGTGTTTTCCTAGCTTCTTCTACCCTTGCCAATGTTGTTAAAAACAATATCGATGAACTAAAACCATTGGAACCATTAGGATTTAATCATTTACCAAACAAAGACTCAAAAATTATGGAAAATAGTATTTTACACAAAGCAGATACGCGCGGTCACGCAAATCACGGATGGTTGGATAGTCATCATTCTTTTAGTTTTGCAAATTATTACAATCCTGACCGTATGCATTTTGGTGCTTTGCGTGTACTAAACGATGATCGAGTTGATCCAGGAATGGGGTTTGGAACACATCCCCACGACAATATGGAAATAATTTCGATTCCACTGGAAGGTGATTTAGAGCACAAAGACAGCATGGGAAACACAACTGTTATCAGAAACGGTGACATTCAGGTAATGAGTGCTGGAACAGGAATTCAACATAGTGAATTCAATAAAAACAATGATCAACTTACTAAGTTCTTGCAAATCTGGCTTTT
>CAMCQL010000227.1 GCA_945877005.1 Chryseobacterium gleum | reverse complement strand
ATTTCCTCTACCTGTTCATATCCAGATTTTGTGACATCAACTAATTCAGTATTCAACACACTCCATGCCCCTCCTTCAATTGTAACATTACCAAAATCATCGAATTCTACAGATGCTCCTTTAGTAACAATGAAACTATTATTTCCTGTTGCTTCAATAGAAGAATACTGACACGGTAAATAAGTATTTAATTTTTCGTCTATAACACCACATAAGCCAGATAATCTGTAAATTAAAAAACTAGAAGTTGTAATGAAGTTGTAATGAATTTTATACCTATTGAACTCCATTTTTACATTTTTTTCAGACTTAATATCAATTAAACTGTATTTTTTTGGTGTGAACACTAACTCTCCTAGAAAATCATCCTCCTTGTAAACACCATCATTCGAAACAACTAAACAATTACCAAATTTATTTTGATCAATGAAATCATATTTGAAAGGAAAAATTGTTTTACCATTTTTATCAAGAACACCGTGTTTTTTATCGTTTTTAGCAATAAAATAAAGTGAATTATCTATTTTCAAACTAATTAAATCATCATACACTGGAGGTATAATCACCTCTCCAAAAGGAGATATTAGCCCAACTTTCCCTTCTTTTTTTATCCAAAACCCACAAATAGCACTAAAATTATCAGGATCATACAGAGCCTCCATCCCCTTTTGATTGTTGATTAACACATTCCCTTTCAAATCCAATATCTGAAAATTTGCTCCACTTTTTACTTTCACTCGAGTTTTATTTTCATACGTTAAAATATCCAACTCATCATAAATTGCGGGGAAAATTGTTTCTCCATTGAGATTCATTAAACCCTTGCCATTTTCTTTCTCAACTATCACAAAGTCGTTACTAACGGTTAACGATTTGTACTCAAATGGGATGATGGTATCATTTTTTGATGAACATAATCCATACAAATCAGAGGAATTTGAACCATACCAATATGCTGGAAGGTTGTAGGTGTACAAAAATTTGAATTGAGGTTGAATCATAATTTCGCCTCTTTTATTTGCTAAACCATAATAACCATTCAATTCTAACTGAATGTAGCTACCCGAATACTCTATTTTGGAATACTTCAATGGCAATACTTCTGCACCATATTTATCAACCACTCCCCATTTACCTCCCTCATACTGATAATCATTCACCTTTTTACAACCGACGCAAACAATGTAATTATCGAAACTCGAACTGGTATTTACCACATCAAAATTTTGACCTACTTGTTTCCCAGATACAGGATCAGAAAGAAAGAAATTAGATTTTAATTCCACCTTATTTTTCTGAGCAAATAGGATAAGATTCATCCCAAAAAGGAACATTAAAAAAATTAACTTATACATGACACATTGAATTAAATTAAACAAAAAGACTACTCCAATTCATTCGATAAATCCATTCGATCAACTATTGGATTTACTTTTAGCTTAGAACGGATGAAGGTGTAATATATTTTAATTTATCAGAGATATTTTACCTGTGCATTCCATAAATCACCTGGTAATTGGCTATTAGTAAACACTTAAACTTCTTTACAGAAATTACAACCCTAATTCCTTTGCATGTTTAGATGTTTTATAAGGATTCCAGGGATCATTGTAAGAAGCTTTAAATAACAACTCCTTAGAATGGGCCATTAAGCGAACAATTCTCAAAAAATAGCCGAAATAAAGTACCATACAAGGTATAAACGGAAGAAAATAATACATTGGTGCGTTTTTTCGAATTCGAAACAGAGAAAATACAATGTACTTGAAATAGTTCATGAACACATACATGAAAAAATTGGTAATTAATATAAAAACAGCTTGAGAAAAGTGGTTTGCTAAAACATCAACAATATAAAACAACCACTTAAAATTTAATAAGAAACCGTATGTGATATTTTCGGTAAAAGATATAAAATTAGACCAATTAAACGCTTTGTTAGGATAAAAAACGTCTTTGTGTTTTCTCATTCGAAAACGAACGAGCGATTTATCCCAACGCATTCGCTGTTTGATTAACTTCCTAAATGTATTAGGAACATTTGTTAGACAAACTGCTTCTGAAGCAAATTTGATTTTGTAACCCGCTTTTCGAACCTTAACAGTAATGTCTCCATCCAATCCTGGACCAATGTCCCATCCTTTGATTTCGTCCATTACTTCTTTTTTAAATGCTCCGAAAGCACCCGAAATGACGCGATATATCCCTAAATGACTCGAAATAATACGACCAATTGAAATTGTATCGTAATATTCTATTGCTTGTAAAGTTGTCACCAATGATTCTTTGTAATTTCTGACCATTACATTTCCTCCCACTGCCCCTACTCGTTCATCCCTAAATTCAATTAATAAATACCCTCAGCATTGCAAATGCTAGGGAGCGGGGCAGCGGGGATGTCAACGGTATTCATGGAAAGTACAACAGGAATTATTCGATGAATGTTTTTCTATTTCTTGTTTTGGATTAAAAATCCAATTTTAAACATTTGTACTGATTACGTTTTATAAATGCCCCAACATTGCAAATACTGGGGAGCGGGTTTTTTTGGATAATTCTCGTTCCGAGCACTTTATTTTATTAGAACCAGACACTACTTAAAACAAAAAAGGTGTCTCGAATCTTCGGACACCCTCTCAAACTTATGCAATAGTTAACTATATGGTATTCAAATAATTCACCACATTTTGTTCAATTCGCTCTTTAATATTCGAAGTATCTGACTTAACAAATTTACTTCCAGCAATCAATTCGTACAATTCGATGTAACGATTGGTAACTAATTCCACAAAATCGTTCGGCATATCAGGGATTGTTTGACCTTCCAATCCTTGAAATCCATTTTCAATCAACCATTGACGTACAAATTCTTTGGACAACTGTTTTTGTTCTACTCCATTTCGTTGACGCTCTTCGTATCCTTCTGCATAAAAATAACGCGACGAATCTGGCGTGTGGATTTCATCAATCAAATATATTTTTCCTTCGTGAAGGCCGAATTCATATTTTGTATCCACTAGCAACAAACCTCTTTCCAAAGCCATTTCAGTTCCTTTTTGGAAAAGGGCTCTTGTGTATGCTTCTAACTGTTCGTAAATTTCTTTCGGGACATAATTGTTTGCAATGATTTCTTCTCTTGAAATATCTTCATCGTGTCCCGCATCTGCTTTCAAAGTTGGTGTAATAATGGAAACAGGAAATTTATCGTTTTCTTTTAATCCCTCTGGTAATTCTACTCCACACAAACTTCGTTTT
>CAMCQL010000226.1 GCA_945877005.1 Chryseobacterium gleum | reverse complement strand
CATTATTCGTAATAATGAGATGATCCAACACTTGAATTTCTAACAATTTAGCGAATTCTACCGTTTTATTTGTCAATTGAATGTCTTGTTCACTCGGTTTGAGATTTCCAGAAGGATGATTGTGCGCCAGAATGATTCCAGTTGCGCGGTAATCTAAGGCGTATTTAAATACAATTCTTAAATCAACGAGCGTACCAGTAAAACCACCTGATGAAATTTCTTTCGTTTGAATCACTTTATTTTGTCGGTTGAGCAATAAAATAAAAAATGCCTCGTAATGTAAATCGGCTAACAAAGGCTCCAGCATATGAAAGGCGGACATGGAATTTTTAATCAATGCATCTAAAATGAGCTCACTTTTTTTTCTCCGTCTTGCCAATTCCAGCGCTGCCAATAAATTGATTGACTTGGAAGGCCCCATGCCTTTAAAACGACATAAATCTTCTAAGTTTAAGCGCGCAAATTCATTTAAATTATTCCCCACTGAATCCAATAATTCCTTTGATAAATCAATTGCCGTTTTGTTACGCGTTCCAGATCCAATCAATATCGCAATCAATTCAGAATCGGACAATTTACTTGAACCAAAGCGCATTAATTTTTCCCTAGGCAAATCATTTTCAGACCATTTAGACAACGAAATATGTTCCATAAAATTGAATTTCCTATTGAATTTAATGAAAAATAACAGTCTAACTACCTTTTTGTCGATAAACTTGTTCATAAATCCACCTGATAACCCCGAGTTATATCTTTAAACCACTTAAATTTGCACTCTAATCTTCGAATTCATGAAAAAAATCGCCATCTCCGTATGTATCGGAGCATTTATGCTTCACGCTTGTGGTCAAAATCAACCTTCTTCTCAAAAAAACGAACAAATAACTCGTCCAACGTATACACCACAAGAAAAATACACGTTAAACGATTACTTATCATCGAATGAACAACTTGACAAAGATGTTGATGCGATTGTCTCCTCCTTGAATGACCGATCTTTGGTCGCTCAATTAATTATGCCTGCTGTTGGTCGTCTTGGTTTAACCAATGAAGTGATTGAAAAACAAATTAAAGACACCCTGATTGGTGGCGTTTTAATGCTTAACGGTACCAAAGAAGAGTTCACTCGATGGATTTCGAACTACAATACCATCAATCCATATGCTAAAACATTGCCTTTTCTTTATTCCGCAGACGCAGAACCAAGTCTAGTAAACCGAAAAATTTCAGGATCAACTCCAGTATTGAAAGCCAATGAAATGAAATCAATTGATGAGGTGATTAAATACACAAAAATTATTTCAAACGACCTTAACGATATTGGGATTAATTACAATTTTTCTCCTGTTGTTGACATGTCTCCGAATAAAACAGTTGGATTTAGAAGTTTTGGAGCAAATCCTGAAAACATCATTCCTTGGTCGAACGCATTTATTCAAGAAACACAAAAAAACAACATTATTGCAACTGCTAAACACTTTCCTGGTCATGGTTTAGTTTCTGGGGATACACACAAGGCTTTGCAAGTCATTGATGGCGAACTCAAAGAAATCGGAAATTACCCGAAACTTATCGAAGACGGAGTATTATCTATCATGGTAGCCCATATTGCTGTTACGAACAATTCTCGTTACGACACGAAAGGTTTGCCTTCTACTCTATCACCTGAAATTGTGCAAAATTTGCTTCGTGAAAAATACAACTTCAAAGGGCTGATTGTAACTGACGCGATGAATATGGGTGGTGTAAATACTATTTCAAACGCTGAAGTGAAAGCAATTGAAGCGGGTTGCGACATCGTATTGATGCCAATGAATATTGAAAAAGCACATGCTTCTTTATTGAAAAAAGTAAAAGAAGATCCTGCTTTCAAAGCAAAAGTTGTTGTAGCAGCAAAAAGAATTGTTCGTATGAAATTGTGTACACTTAAATAATTGATGATGCGTGTGTATTTAGACAATGCTGCTACAACCCCAGTAGCCCCAGAAGTTATTGAAGTAATGATTCCACTTTTAAAAAATGAATTTGGAAATCCTTCGTCCTCTCATTTTTATGGTAGACAAGCAAAGGCGATTCTAGAAACTTCTAGAAGAACAATTGCTTCAAAATTAAATTGTGCTCCTTCTGAAATTATTTTCACATCAGGCGGAACAGAAGCCGACAACATGGCCATTCATATTGCGATACATCATTTAGGGGTTCAACATATTATCACAACTGAAATTGAGCACCATGCTGTTGGACATACCATTTCGCACTTACCCAACAAAGACGCACTTAAAATAAGTTACGTTGCGGTTGATTCAAAAGGTGCGGTTGATTTAGAACACCTGAAGAGTTTGTTGTCCTTAAACCTGCCTACTCTTGTGAGTTTAATGCATGCAAACAATGAAATCGGTACCCTTTTACCAATTGATACCGTCGGAGAAATGTGTCAACAATACGGCGCCTATTTTCATTCTGACACTGTTCAAACAATAGGGCATATTCCAATCGACTTACAAAAAACAAAAATAGACTTTATCACTTGTGCTGCACATAAGCTACATGGACCAAAAGGAATCGGATTTTTATATATTAACAAACGAAGTCAATCTGGCGCTTTCATTCAAGGAGGATCTCAAGAAAGAGGACTTCGAGGAGGTACTGAAAACATCTATTTCATAAGTGGAATGGCCAAAGCCATTGAATTGGCATGCGATCATATTGTATCCCATTCAGAACATGTACAAGGCATTAAGCACTATATGATGGAATCACTTCAAAAAGCAATCCCTGGCACCTACTTTCATGGAGAGACTGCTCCTGAAAAAAGTCTATATACCGTTTTAAACTGTAGTTTCCCACCCCATGCTAACGCTTCTATGCTCTTATTTTCACTCGATTTAAAAGGAGTAGCTTGTAGCGGAGGGAGTGCGTGTACGTCGGGAGCGAACCAAGGGTCTCATGTCTTAAAAGGAATTGGCGCTGACTTATCTCGTCCGAATGTGCGTTTTTCATTTTCGCGTTTTACCACCAAAGAAGAAATAGATTTTGCGATCCAACAATTAGTAGACCATTACTCAAAATAATATGCAAACCACTGAAGAGAAGCTCCATGTGTTTTTTGTTGCTTCTTGGTATCCCAGCAAGGTTCACCCAACCTTGGGAAATTTTTGTCAACAACATGCCATTGCACTAGCTGGTTTACATAAAGTAAGTGTCCTTTCTATTCATTCCGACGAAAAATCTTCAAAAACAACCCTTGAAATCACAAAAAAAGG
>CAMCQL010000225.1 GCA_945877005.1 Chryseobacterium gleum | reverse complement strand
ACTTTTGTACGATGTTTACAACACGGTCTCTGTCTTTTTTTTTCTGAATCGAATCTTCCCAAAAATTAGAATTTAATAAGACTAATTTTTCTACAGCATCGAATTTTGCTAACTCCAATGCAACGTAACCACCCATAGAATGGCCAATTACATGAAACTTCTCTACTCCTAATTCTTTAAGTTTTCGAAGGATTACCTCCGCCATTTGAGCAATAGATGGAAAACCAATTGGAACAGAAGAACCGCCATGACCTGGCAAATCAATAAAAAATTTTTTATAGTTTAAACTATAAGTTGATAAAAACTCCCACATTCTTGAATCTTCTAAAAAACCATGTAAAAACAAAAGGGGAAATCCCTCCCCTTCTATCTTGAACTTTAAATTATGCATTCATTAATGTTTCAATTTCATCAATTTCAATCGGAATAGATTGCATTAAATTAAATGGAACACCATTGTCTTGTACAACTAAATCATCTTCCAAACGAATCCCAATTCCTTCTTCAGGAATATATATACCCGGTTCACAAGTAAATACCATCCCTGCTTGAATAGGATTATAGAGCAAACCTACATCATGCGTATCTAACCCTATAAAATGGGAAGTACCGTGCATAAAATATTTTTTATATGCAGGCCAATTCGGATCTTGATTTTTGATATCTGTTGGGTCAATTAACTTTAATTTTACCAACTCATTTTCCATGATTCGTCCAACTTCTTGATGGTACTCAGAAATAAGTATTCCTGGAACCAATAATTTTTGCGCTTCATTTTTCACGTGTAATACGGCATTATACACCGCTTTTTGACGAGTTGTAAATTTGCCATTCACAGGAAAACATCTTGTTAAATCAGAAGCATAATTAGCGTATTCAGCACCAACATCCAACAAAATTAAATCCCCATCCAGACAACGATTATTGTTTTCAATATAATGTAAGACACACGCATTTTTTCCGGATGCAATTATTGGAGTATATGCAAAACCTTTGGATCTGTTTCGTAAAAATTCATGGGCCAATTCTGCTTCAATTTCATATTCCCATACGCCCGGTTTTATAAACTTTAACAAACGCTCAACACCTTTTTTTGTAATATCACATGCCTTTTGCATTAATTGTAACTCTTCTTGTTCCTTTACAGAACGAATTTTATGCATTAAAGGAGCGCTTTTAAATACTGAATGCGCAGGATATTTGAATTTGCATTGTTTAACAAATCTATCTTCTCTTGTTTCTACTTGTGTATCGGCGCGCAAATGTTCGTTTAAATTAAAATAAATCCCTTCCGCTTCAGCCATTAATTGATTGAAAATACCCTCAAATTGTTGTACCCAATAAACCGTTTTTATACCACTCAACTCATAAGCACTCGACTTTGTCAATTTTTCTCCTTCCCAAATTGCAATGGTTTCATTCGTTTCTTTCAAAAATAAAATCTCACGATGGTTTTCATTTTGCGCATTTGGAAATAATACCAATATAGATTCCTCTTGATCAACACCTGATAAATAAAAAATATCTTTATGTTGCTGAAAAGGCATTGTACTATCGGCACTTATAGGAAAAATATCATTTGAATTAAACACCGCTAAGGTGTTTGGTTTCATTTGTACTGTAAATTTTGATCTGTTTTTAATAAACAATTGTTTGCTAATTGCTTCGTATTTCATACTGTTTAAGATTGAAGAGGCAACCACCTCGATTTAAAACAAACTTAAAACAAAAAATTGAAATGATCCATGTAAAAAAACTGAAATTAGAGGAGTAGAACGTAAAAATATTACGTAGTACTGGTTGTAGCTTTGTTAAAAATTAGAAGCCATGAGAAAATTATTTGATAAAATAGCAGTAGAAAAAATTGAATTTCAATCTGATATAAACGAAGTGAGTGTGATTTGCGAAATTACACAAGGAACGCAACAATTTAATACAGAACTTTTATTAAATTTTACTGAATTAAATCGTTTAATAGGACGAATTCAAGAAGTTACTGATAATTTTTCATTCAGTGAATTATTTCAAATACAACAATTGGATGAAGGAAAAAAATTATACTCTTTCCACAGAAACGACTACGAAATGGATCAAATAATCATCGATAATTTTGATTTTGATGCATCAATCCGTCAAATAAGAGCATAAAAAATAGGTGCACGAAACAAAACTTATTAACATTTTTTTTATACATTTGAACAATTACATTGTCTATTGTGAAATAAAATCAACTAAAAGACTGTAATTAATACGTTTAACTATTAGATCTCAATTATGTATAAAAATTATTTTTTGATCCTTTTTGCTATTTCGATTATTATTTTGAGTTGTAATAAAGCTGAAATCATACCTCCACCAGATGATAAGGTAGAGTTAACTTGTAATTTTAAAGGGTTTATAGGAAATCGAGAAATAAATTTTATTCAAAATGTAAATGGCTATACTTGTGTACCAGATATCGGTTACAACGATTTACCAGGAAAACCAGGAGAAAGAAAATACTACGCAGACATTAAATCAATTACTTCTCCAGGTTCTATAAGAATTGGAATTGGTAGTTTAAAATTTGAAAAATCGCAAGGAAACGAGCCTAATTTAAGTACTTTTTCATCCTATATGTTGGATAACATCAATTTTTCTTATTCAAAAGAAGCAGCCAACGGGTTTGAAATCAGGTATACTGACGAACTGAATCAACAATGGGTTTCTGATCCAGCAAGTAAAAACATAAAAACAATTCTATTTACGGGTACATCTATTGAATCAGATCCAATAAATGACTACTGCAAATTTTCTGCTATTTTTAGTTGTTGGCTATATCGAACAGCTACAATAAATGGAACTGTTACAACAGATTCTCTAGAAATCAAAGACACGCAATTTAAAGGATGGTTTAGCCGAACTAAATAAAGCGATATGGTTCCTGCTGAGATTTCTAGTATTAAAATTGCAATTATAGGAGATTATAATTTCACATTCAATACGCATCATGCTGTAAACTTAGCTATCGATCATGCATCTCATTTTCTAGAAATTGAAATCAGCTACTATTGGATTCGACTTCAAGAAGCATCACAATTAAATGCAACGCAATTAAGAGATTACGATGGAATATGGATTTGTCATGGTCCATTTAAAAACCCGTTTTTTCTCAATGGAATTATTGAATATTTATTGCAACAAAAAATACCTGTATTTATTACTGGAGAAGGATTTCAACACTTAATTGAAGTTCTAATCAACAAATACAACCTGAACCCGAATGGCGAAAAATTGAT
>CAMCQL010000224.1 GCA_945877005.1 Chryseobacterium gleum | reverse complement strand
TCAATGTTTCCTGAGATAGTAACTACTTCCTTGTTGGTAGGATTGTAATCCGTGTTTTGTGGATCCCAATTTGTCCAAACATCAGTCCATTGTGCAGTTGGAGCCGGAGCAAATGCACCACGGTACTTAGTTGGTGTAAAATACTGGCT
Source organism: Chryseobacterium gleum (assembly GCA_945877005.1). GTDB lineage: Bacteria > Bacteroidota > Bacteroidia > Flavobacteriales_D > Crocinitomicaceae > CANHVK01. Next base: position 3,153 of record CAMCQL010000224.1, on the reverse strand, counting down.
TTGAGCCATTGCGGCATTTGCCATCATGACAAACAATACCGACTTGTAAACTTTTTTCATACTGTTCAATTTTTAATTAATTGTTCGATACAAATTTGGGGCGGATTTTAGGAACCTAGATTAAATAAAATTTAAGCATTTGGCAATTAATCATTAATCAAAATAAAAAAATAAAAACCTAATTTTTAGTCAGATAACTAAATTTTCAAGGGTTTAAAAAAATGAATTCAATAAGATCCTATCTTTGAATATTAAACCAATGTTAACTGGTAACAATTCCTTAAAACTAAAATAGATGTTCAGTTTGAAAACTAGATAAAATAAAAACACAACTTAAATGAATCCTTCTGGCATCAAAAAATGGTCGCTTTTAGGGTTAATTTGAAGTGTAGTTAAACACAAATAAATTCCATCAAATTTTATTTATCGTTACTACATAGCTAAAGTACGGCGAGTGTATGGCGAGTGTATGGCTAAAGTACGGAGAACAGCAAAAGAATTCAAAAGAAATCATTCATCCATGTTTCAATTGATTTGATAGTAATTGAAACCATTTTCTATGAAACAAAAATAGCACCTAAAAAATAAAGGTGCCATTTTTAAATAAAGGGTGAAAGTTGAAAATCTTCTTCTAATAATCAGTTGGTGTTGGGTGAAAATATTCTGCTTTAATTCCTCCTCCTGCTGAAATCATTGCTGAATTCTCGACATCAAATTGAATGGAGATATAATCTCCTGTTTGCAATACGATCGGCTCCTCAGTTAAATAATGAACCAAATCAGACAATCCCTCGTTGTGACCGATGATAAAAACATCCGAAGTAGTTGCCAATGAACTAACAAATTGTGCTAAATCAGCCGCTGAAGCATGGTACAATTCATCTTTATAATTTACTTCTTTTTGTATTGCTTTAGAAAAAGTACGTGTAACTGTTTCTCTCGTTCGTGCGCTACTAGAAGAATAATACACACAACCTTCCAAAGATTGGACATTAAAAAAATCAGCCAATAGTGTTGATTGTGCTATCCCTTTTGGCAACAACTTCCTGTCAAAATCTTTTCCTGTAGGAGTCATTGTTTCTGTTTTACAATGACGCAATAAATGTAGTTTCATGGAGCTATAATTTTAATGTACTTTCAATTTTGGTTATCGAAACAAAAATAAGGATTGATCATTTATGTCGACCAAAAACATGAAAAAGTTATGAGTTCCTCTTTGAAAATAAGTGTGTGTTTACCAACTATTATAAATTATAACGTACATTTGAGCAAAGCAAGTCAAGCTATCGCCTGGTTCATTGAATCAGGAGGAAAGTCCGGGCAGTAAAGGGCACCGTACTTCCTAACAGGAAGGATTGTTGTTAAAACAATACAGAAAGTGCCGCAGAAAGGAAAACTACCAAAAGTAATTTTGGAAAAGGTGAAAAGGTGAGGTAAGAGCTCACCGTGCAGTTGGTGACAACTTGCAGCAAGGTAAACCTTACGGACTGAAAGACCATGTAAACCGAGGCTGTTTGTGCAAACAAACTGAATGGTTGCTCGCTAAACTCGGAGGGTAGGTCGATGGAGCATACGAGTGATTGTATGCCTAGATAAATGATAGCTATTCCTAATAAGGATACACAGAACCCGGCTTATGACTTGCTTTTATTTTTCTGAGAAAAATATGGTTGAAAAACAATTCGTAATTTTACACTATCGCATTTTACTATTATGGAAGAGAAAAAAATAAATCGCAAAGCACAAAAAATACAGTCGTTACTCAAGGACATACAATCTGATTCATTAACAAAAGTAAAAGCAGCTTTGGAAGCACTTGAAATTAATGGAGACCCTTCTGTTGTTCCTGCCATTATAAAAGAACTGACTTTAGAAGGTCATTCTGAAAAAAACATGCTTTTGCTTGATTTTTTAGCAATAATCAAAACTCCTAATGCGATTGAAGTATTTATAGAAGTGTTGAATGATTCAGACTTTTTACCTTACCGCCAACTGATTTTAAATTGTATTTGGAACAGTCCGTTAAACTTCAGTGATCACCTTCATAAATTTGTTGAAATTGCCCTAAATGGTGATTTTATGGAAACGTTGGAATGTTTAACCATCATCGAAAATTTAATTGGACCATTTGACGAAAAATCTGTATTTGAATCCTATCTTTTACTTACAACAACAGTAGTTGAATCGAATGATCAAAAAAAGAAAGAGTTGTTGAGCGAAATCGCACTCAAAATCAAAGAGTTTCAACAGATCATAGATAGCGAAACTGAATAAAAACTTAGTTTGTTCCTATGCCAAAAAAGACTCCAACTTTAGTGCTACTAATTCTGGAGACTCAATAAAGCTCATGTGACCGATATCTGGAATCACCACTAATTGGTTTTCTTTTGGCAACAATTCACTCATCATTTGTAATGGGGTAGATAGATCTTTTTCGCCTTGAATCACCAATAATTTAGAACCCAAATCAATACACGCTTTTCATTGATTTTCCCGATTTTTCATTGTTTGAGTTGCATAGACAATCCCCTCAACTGGAATTGATTTTGCCCAAGTAATTAATGTGTTTATTTCATTTTCATGCTTTATTGGAGAATCAAACAGACCCTTGATTCCCTCCTGAATAAATAAATCCTTTGACTTTTGTACGATGTTTACAACACGGTCTCTGTCTTTTTTTTTCTGAATCGAATCTTCCCAAAAATTAGAATTTAATAAAACTAACTTTTCTACAGCACCGCATTTTGCTAACTCCAAAGCAACGTAACCACCCATAGAATGGCCAATTACATGAAACTTCTCTACTCCTAATTCTTTAATTTTTCGAAGGATTACCTCCGCCATATGAGCAATAGATGGAAAACCAATTGGAACAGAAGAACCACCATGACCTGGCAAATCAATAAAAATTTTTTTATAGTTTAAATTAGAAGTTGATAAAAACTCCCACATTCTTGAATCTTCTAAAAAACCATGTAAAAACAAAAGGGGAAATCCCTCCCCTTCTATCTTGAGCTTTAAATTATGCATTCATTAATGTTTCAATTTCATCAATTTCAATCGGAATAGATTGCATTAAATTAAACGGAACACCATTGTCTTGTACAACTAAATCATCTTCCAAACGAATACCAATCCCTTCTTCAGGAATAT
>CAMCQL010000223.1 GCA_945877005.1 Chryseobacterium gleum | reverse complement strand
CTTCTTTTTCCCTACATTTGCATTTTACAATTAGTTACCATTATGTTTGAAAATTTATCGGAAAAGTTTGAAAGAGCCTTTAAAGTATTAAAAGGTCAAGGACAAATTACAGAAATTAACGTTGCTGAAACATTGAAAGAAGTTAGGCGTGCCTTATTGGATGCCGATGTCAATTTTAAAACTGCGAAAGATTTTACGACACGAGTAAAAGAGAAGGCAATTGGTAAAAATGTATTGACTTCCATTTCTCCAGGTCAATTGATGACTAAAATTTGCCACGAAGAATTGGTGGAATTAATGGGTGGAAATGAAGTTGAAATTCAGTACCAAGGAAACCCAGGTGTAATTTTAATGTCTGGTTTACAGGGTTCTGGTAAAACTACTTTTTCAGGTAAACTAGCGAATTATTTAAAAACTAAAAAAGGTAAAAAACCTTTATTAGTGGCATGTGACGTTTATCGTCCAGCTGCAATTGATCAGTTGCATGTATTAGGTGAGCAATTAGGTGTTGAAGTTTTCTCAGACAAAGAAGAGAAAAATCCAGTTACCATTGCAAAAAATGCGGTTCAATATGCTAAATCCAATGGGTTTAATGTTGTGATTGTCGATACTGCAGGCCGTTTAGCGGTTGATACACAAATGATGGATGAGATTGAGCAGGTAAAACTTGCCATTCAACCGACTGAAACATTGTTTGTTGTTGATTCAATGACTGGGCAGGATGCTGTAAATACTGCAAAAGCCTTCAATGATAAGATCAATTTTGATGGAGTTGTATTGACTAAATTAGACGGTGATACACGTGGGGGAGCTGCTTTGTCTATCAAGGCAATTGTAAATAAGCCTATTAAATTTGTTGGTACTGGAGAAAAAATGGATGCAATCGATGTGTTTTATCCAGCTAGGATGGCAGATCGTATTTTGGGGATGGGGGATGTTGTTTCTTTGGTAGAGCTTGCTCAAGAACAATTCAGTGAAGAAGAGGCTAGAAAACTTCAAAAGAAAATTCAAAAAGATCAATTTGATTTAAATGATTTCTTAGGGCAACTCCAGCAAATTAAAAAGATGGGGAATGTGAAAGATTTGATGGGAATGATACCTGGGATGGGAAAAGCATTGAAAGATGTTGATATAAAAGATGATGCTTTCAAACATATTGAAGCAATTATTTTATCGATGACTCCAAAAGAACGATCAAATCCAGGGATTATAAATGGACAACGTAAAAGTAGAATTGCAAAAGGAAGTGGAACAGCCGTTCAAGACGTCAACAAAATGTTAAAGCAATTTGATGATACGAGAAAAATGATGAAGATGATGAGCAATCCTAAGAATATGATGTCGATGATGAGCAAGTTGAAAGGGATGGGAATTAAAGGAATTCCTGGAATGTAAGCTAGCTTTCTTTGTTTAAGTCGAGATGATGAAATGAAAACTCTTTGGTTTCGAAGCTCGATTCAAATAAATGCGGATAATACGTATTCATTTCTTGATTCATCAATAGAATTGGAACATCATTAAATGTTCCGTAATCTTTTTTATACTCCATAAATTTTCCTTCATTCGTGTAGGACTGGAAAATTGAATCATTACTACCATCCCAATCTAAAGGAGGTACCTTGGTTAATTTACAAATTCGTTTATCAAAGCTAGGAGTGCATTTCACCCATTTATTATCTATGAATAGTTCCACATAGCCATGAAAAACGATTTCTTTACGTTGTAAGTAAGCTGTAAGTTTTTCTACACCGATGTGATTTACGACAATGGCGTAACCCAAACGTGAAGGTATCCCATATTTTCTAGCACATGCAGCCAATACAATAGATTTTTCTACACACCAAGCTCTGTTTTTTTGCAATAAGTGACTTCCTTTGAGTGCGTGATGTCTTAGATCTAAATGGTAGGGGTCGTAAATAAAAAAATCTCTAACAAGGTAATACAATGAAACAGCGGTGTCTTTTTTTGAACAATGTGCTGGTATATTTGTAGTAAAGTTGGTATATGCTGGGTTGTGATAGTCTAAAAAGAAGGTTTCTTTTAAGTACTCTTCCATGTTATCGATGTCCTGCAAGTTTATTTAAGCCAGTATTATTGAGAATTGTTAATTTTCGGGTAGCGATATCAATCAATTTATCTTCTTTGAATTCTTTTAATAATCGTATCAATGTTTCTGTTGCAGTTCCTACGAAGTTAGCCAAATCTTCACGCGACAAATTTATTGGTTCTTCTTTGTAAACATTTTTTAAGAGTAACAATACAAATGCCAATCGTTCTCTCACTGATTTTTGAGCCATGGTTGTTATAAACTCTGCTCTGTCTGCTAATTCTTTAGAAAATTCTTTTAACAATGCATTGCGTAACGTAGCGTTTGTATCGATCATATTCAAGAAGTTTTCTCGATGGATGAAACAGATATTACAATCCTCTAACGTGTTAGCACTTACTTTGTATGGTTCACCACTAAAAATGGAACGAAACCCTAATATTTCTCCTTCTCCTGCGATTTGGATGATTTGTTCTTTTCCCTCGTCTCCTAGAGCGTAAACTTTGACCTTGCCTTTATTGATGCAAAATACACCGCGTGGTATACTTCCTTCTAAAAATAATCCTTGATTTTTTTTGTAATGGCTACATGATTTGGAATCATTCAAAACATTGGTTTGATCACATGTGAAATCAGCGAATAAGGAACCTTTTCGAGCTCCACAAGACTCGCAATTTACGTGTTTATGAGAAGTATCAATCATTTTATTGAGTTTAGTCATTACGAATTTACATTTTTTTTATTAACTAACTGGCATTTTGATTTCTGATTTAAAGCTGTCGATAATGTTTGTTAATTTTAAGTGGTTCTCATTTTGTTTATTAGTATTTCCGTTAATTAATAACTAAATTTGTCTAATCTGGGGTCGTATTGGATTTGACTGCATACGAGATTTTCAGGTGTAAGCATGTAGAGCGTTGAGGTGGAGCTCTTAAATATCCTGTCTCAAACAATAATTGACAACACGTCATACGCACTTGCTGCTTAATCAGTTAGACTGAATAAGCTTAATTCCAGCTGAATAACAGTAGGCGGAACAAGTTCTCTCTTCAAGTTTTTGTCTTTAGGACTTGGAATATGAGAGAATCGAATTATAAAGACTGGTGCTAACCTCGCTTCGCGGAAGGCATAAGACACTAGAAGATAAGTTGTATATTGGGTGTTTTTGTCCGTTATCCAATCGAAAATCAATCAAAAACTAAACATGTAGAAGACTTGCGGATACGATGTTGGGACGAGGGTTCGATCCCCTCCGACTCCAC
>CAMCQL010000222.1 GCA_945877005.1 Chryseobacterium gleum | reverse complement strand
GAACGTACAACAAATGTTCAAGATTTATCAAAAATTGGGCATTCGTATGAGATGCCTTCTAAATCGGTAGATGGGATGTCTCCTGAAGCTGTTCACGAAGCAATCGCAGAAGCATGTGAACGAGCACGAAGAGGTGATGGTCCAACGTTGTTAGATATTAGAACGTATCGTTATAAAGGGCACTCAATGTCTGATCCTCAAAAATACCGTACAAAGGAAGAAGTAGCTTCATGGATGGACCAAGATTCAATTGATCATTGTTTGAATGTTATTAAACAAAACAATTGGTTGAACGAAACTGAAATCCAAGGAATTATTGATTGGGTGAAAAAAGAGGTGGAAGATTCAATTGAATTCGCGGAAAATTCTCCCTATCCTGATCCTTCAGAGTTGTATAAAGATGTGTACATGCAAGAAGATTATCCTTACATTAAAGAATACTAAAAAGAAAATAAGATGGCTGAAATTATTTATATGCCTAAATTGAGTGATACTATGACGGAAGGAGTAGTCGCTGAATGGCATAAAAAAATTGGTGATACAGTAGCAAATGGTGAGTTAATCGCTGAGATTGAGACGGATAAAGCTACAATGGAATTTGAATCTTTTTACGATGGTGTTTTGTTACACATTGGTGTTGAGAAAGCAAAAGCAGCACCTGTAAATGCGATCTTAGCAATCATTGGTCAAGCTGGTGAAGATATTAGTGGTTTGTTATCACAACAAGCAACAAGTGCAGCAGTAACAGAAACTCCAGTTCTAGAAACTGTAGTGCCAGTTGAGGCTCCTGTGGTGGCATCTCCAGTTGAGCGACCTGCAGCAGTTGCACCTGTAGCTCCGGTAACAACAAATTCTGCTCCTGTAACTTCAGATGGTAGAGTTTTTGCTTCTCCGTTAGCGAAGAAATTGGCCGAAGAAAAAGGAATAAATATACACCAAGTTCATGGAACAGGTGATGGCGGAAGAATTGTAAAAAGAGATGTAGACCATTTTGTACCCTACACTCCTGCTTCTACAACTACTTTCAGTGCAACTTCTTCAATGGAAGAATCTTACACAGACGAGACAGTTTCTCAAATGCGTAAAGTAATCGCAAGAAGACTTGCAGAGAGTAAGTTTACAGCACCTCATTTCTACTTAACTGTAGAAGTTAATATGGAAAATGCTATTGCTGCTCGTAAGGTGTTGAACGCACAAGACGGTGTTAAGGTATCTTTCAATGATATGGTTGTTAAAGCTGTTGCGATGTCACTTAAAAAACATCCAGCAATAAATTCTTCTTGGTTAGGTGATGTTATCAGAAGAAATCACCATGTTCATATTGGTGTAGCAGTAGCAGTTGAAGACGGTTTGTTAGTGCCAGTCGTTCGATTTGCGGATACAAAAGGTTTGGCTCAAATCGGTGAGGAAGTAAAATCATTTGCTCAAAAAGCGAAAGATAAGAAATTACAACCATCTGATTGGGAAGGTAACACTTTTACGATTTCTAATTTAGGAATGTTTGGAATTGATTCATTTACTGCAATCGTTAATCCACCTGATAGTTGTATTTTGGCTGTTGGAGGTATTAGTGAAGTTCCAGTTGTGAAGAATGGACAGGTAGTTCCAGGAAATATCATGAAATTGACCCTTTCATGTGACCATCGTGTGGTTGATGGGGCTTCAGGAGCTTCTTTTTTACAAACTTTGAAAGGTTATTTAGAACAACCAGTAAAGATGTTGGTTTAATTATAACGTATTATACTATTCAACGTCCTTTTCTTTTATTGAGAAGGACGTTTTTTATTTTGAGTGTTTAGGGTCAGGGTTAAATTCATGAGAAATTAAATCTTGACCTTAAATTCTAAGACCATTGCAAAAGTTATAAATCGAGGCAGATTTAAAATTTCACACCGATTCCGATAATTTTCAGAATTACCATTGTAAATGAGATTGTTAATTTCTTTGATTCAATGATGAGTGAGGGGGGTAACGGTCTTCTTTTATTTTTAGATAGGTCAAAATTGCCTACAATAAATCACTGTTAAATCTGTATTTTTGTGTAATATTCAAAATGTATGAATTACAAAATAATCCACATTCTTGTTATTATTTTCATATTCTTTAATACTGTAAAATCTACAGCACAAATACAAGGTGTTTCAAAATTTGATACATCGAATGTATCTAACTTATTGAATAAATTAAAAGTAGACTCTTTTCAAATCGTACTTTTAGGTGAAGAAAATCATTATGACGGGGTCGCTATGAAAATTAATCAAAAGATTATAACAGAGCTCGTCCAAAAACATGGATTTAAATCATTGTTGATTGAATCAGATTTTGAAAGTCTCTATCAAATTAATTTAGGTGACAAAAGAGAAAAAGAATACAGTGTAAATCAAAATATTTATAATTGCTGGAGTAAAGTAGTAGAAGCAAGACCTATTTTTGAGCTTGAAAGAAAAGGATTGTTACATATTTATGGTTTTGATTCTAGGTTACGTGGTACTTTTATTCAAAAGCATTGTTTAGACTCAGGTTATTACCAATTGTTTTTTTCAAACTTTAATCCTTCAGAACACGAAAAAAATCTCTTTTACACTACTTTTAAATCGATTACATCCAATGAATTTAAGGATACAACTTCAGAAACTAGAAGATTAGAATTTATTGAACTTATTAAGAAATCACAAGCTTTTTATAAAGACACTCTTTCTATAGAGTATTATTCACTCGAAAATATAAAAAATTATTTGATCCAAATTTGTCTTGAAAAAAAAAGTTCTTTAAATTATACGATTGCAAGAGAGGAGAATATGATTCGGAATGTTGAATTTTTATTAAAAACTAAATTCAAAAATGAAAAAGTAATTTTATTAGGCGCAAACATTCATGTTCAACCTGGGGTTATTCAATTGAATGAAAATTATGCAAAAGAAAATTGTGGTGATTTTTTGAAAAAATATTATAAAACACTTTCAATACTTCCAATGAATTACGCAGGAAAAAGAAGGAATCCTATTCAAATTGAAAAACTTATAAAAATCGAAAAACCTCGAAAAAAAACATTAGCTGGTAAATTACATAAATTAAAATATGAATTTGCACTCATTGATCTTCATAAAGTTGACAAGACAAGCTTAATCTATCGAAACGAAGTTCAACTACCAAATTTATATGGTGATTATTTAATTTTTATTGATCAAACAGAACCTTCCACATTGATCCAACTATGAAAGTAATCTTTTGTTTTTTAGTAATTTTAAATTCAATTTGTTTTGCTCAAATTGCTCCCTTTGTTGATTTTAATGGTCAGTTCAAGACGTTTTACAAGGGGG
>CAMCQL010000221.1 GCA_945877005.1 Chryseobacterium gleum | reverse complement strand
TTAATAAAGCTTGATTTTTTGTTTCATGAAATTCTACATAAGCAACAATCCATGGTCTGTATTTAATTGTGTGACCTTTAGTAGCAAAAGAGTTGTGAGAATGAAAACGATTAATTAAATCTGAAGTATAACCAATATACAACTGATCGAATTTTTCAGAATATAAAACGTAAGTTACAAACATCTTAAAAACAAAAAAAAGGAACCTATTTCTAGATTCCTTTACCTTGGTAGCGGGGGCCCGACTCGAACGGACGTCCGTCACCTGACGGATATGAGCCCGAGTTTAATCTGTTCCCTGCAGAAATTTCGTCCTCTTGAAGATTTGAGTTGTTTTTCTCTTAATAAAGCTTGATTTTTTGTTTCATGAAATTCTACATAAGCAACAATCCATGGTCTGTATTTAATTGTGTGACCTTTAGCAGCCAAAGAATTGTGAGAATGAAAACGATTAATTAAATCTGAAGTATAACCAATATACAACTGATCGAATTTTTCAGAATATAAAACGTAAGTTACAAACATCTTAAAAACAAAAAAGGAACCTATTTCTAGATTCCTTTACCTTAGTAGCGGGGGCCCGACTCGAACGGACGACCTTCGGGTTATGAGCCCGACGAGCTACCAACTGCTCCACCCCGCACTCTATTCAATTAAAGAATAAATTTTAATTGCACTGCAAAGATATAATTACTTTCTTTGTATTCCAAATAAATTTAACAAAAAATTAAAAATAATGTCGCATAGAGCAGGATTTGTTAACATTGTCGGTAGCCCTAACGTCGGTAAGTCTACGTTAATGAACCAGATGGTGGGTGAAAAATTATCGATAGTAACTTCTAAAGCACAGACGACACGCCACAGAATTCATGGAATTGTCAATGGTGAAGATTATCAAGTAGTCTATTCTGATACGCCTGGAGTAGTAAATGCAGCCTATAAATTGCATGAAGCAATGATGAGTTATGTAGAATCATCATTTAAAGATGCAGATATTTTATTGTTTATTACAGATATTTACGAAAGTGAAATGAATCACGTTGCTACGTTAGAACGTGTAAAAAAATTAACAATACCAGTTCTTTGTTTAGTGAATAAAGTTGATTTAGGTTCCCAGCAGCAAGTGGAAACTAGAATTCAATACTGGAAAGAAAAATTACCACATGCTGAGGTAATAGCAGTTTCTGCTTTACATGGTTTTGGGAAAGATTGGGTATGGCAACGTATCTTAGAATTATTGCCTGAAAACCCACCTTATTTCGACAAAGAAGACATGTCTGACCGTCCAATGCGTTTCTTCGTTGCAGAAATGGTGCGTGAAAAAATCTTCTTAAGATGTGAGAAAGAAGTCCCTTATTCATGCCAGGTGGAAGTGGAAGAGTACATCGTTGAAGAAAATATAATTCGAATTAGAGCAATCATAATTGTTGAACGTGATTCTCAAAAAGGAATTATTATTGGAAAAGGAGGTTCGATGTTGAAATTAATCGGACGTGAGGCAAGAAAAGACATCGAAGCTTTTGTAGGAAAACAAGTGTTTTTGGAAACCTTTGTGAAGGTGGACAAAGATTGGAGAGCTTCTGAACATAAATTAAAAAAATACGGATATTAAGAATGAGTAATATTATAGCAATTGTTGGTCGACCAAATGTCGGAAAGTCAACATTATTTAATCGATTAACAGAATCCAATCAAGCCATTGTAAAAGAGGTGAGTGGGGTAACACGTGATCGACATTACGGTCGTGGTGAATGGAATGGTGTTCCTTTTTCGGTGATTGATACAGGTGGGTATGTGCATGGCTCGGACGATATTTTCGAAGAAGAAATTCGCAAACAAGTAAAATTGGCGATTGATGAAGCAAACGTGATCATTTTTATGGTGGATGTGACTACAGGAATTGTTGATTTAGACGAAACGGTAGCTCAAATGCTACGTAAATGCAAAAAGAAGGTATTTATAGTCGCGAATAAGGTGGATAACACCCAGCGTTACGGCTTGTCTTCAGAATTTTGGTCTTTCGGTTTAGGAGATGTGTACGATGTTTCGGCAACGAATGGGGGAGGTACAGGTGAGTTATTGGATGATATCGCCAACGCGTTTGATAAAAATGTTGTTTTGGAAGATGAGTCGAATATCCCTAAAATTGCCATCGTTGGTAAACCAAATGTGGGAAAATCATCGTTTGTAAATGCAATTACAGGAGAAGATAGAAACATTGTAACAGACATCTCTGGAACAACAAGAGATGCGATCAATACACGTTTCAAAGCCTTTGGATTTGACTTCATTTTGGTGGATACTGCAGGAATTCGAAAAAGAGCAAAAGTTACAGAAGATATTGAGTTTTATTCTACGCTGCGTTCGGTGCGTACCATTGAAAATTCAGATGTTTCTATTTTGATGATTGATGCAACAGAAGGGGTCCAAAAACAAGATTTGAATATCTATTACATGATTGAAAAAAATCATAAAGGGGTGGTTGTGCTTGTGAATAAATGGGATTTGGTCGAAAAAGACACAATGACGATGAAATTATACGAAGACAAACTACGCGAACAATTAGCTCCTTACAATGATGTTCCAATTGTTTTTACTTCTACAATAACCAAACAGAGGGTCCACAAAGCGTTAGAGACAGCCATGGAGGTTTATAAAAATAGAATTACTCGTATTCCTACTTCTGTATTAAATGATTTGTTGTTGCCAATTATTGAGGCAACACCACCACCATCTCTTAAAGGGAAATACGTAAACATAAAGTTCGTTACCCAATTACCAACACATGCCCCTGCTTTTGCGTTCTTCTGTAATTTACCACAGTATATTCCAGATAGTTACAAGCGTTTTTTAGAAAATAAAATTCGAGAAAATTATAATTTCAAGGGGATTCCTATCAGGATATTCTTTAGAAAGAAGTAAGCCATTTACGGAACATTAATCTTATTTAAAACTGTTGCAAAAGTTCATTTAGCGCTTCTGCAACAGTTTTTTTTTGAAAAGGACCTACAACCGATTCGCAATTATTTCACTCACCACTGCAGGATCTAACAACGTCGACGTATCTCCTAAGTTTTCTAATTCATTTTCTGCAATCTTGCGCAATATTCTACGCATGATCTTTCCAGAACGTGTTTTTGGTAAGCCACTTACAACTTGAATTTTTTCAGGAAGTGCAATTTTACCAATCAATGAAGTTACAGTTGCAACGATGGATTGATTGATCGAAGTGGTATCCATTGAGTCGTGTTCCAAAACGACAAATGCGTAAATCGATTGCCCTTTTACCGGATGTGGATATCCAACAACCGCTGATTCAATTAC
>CAMCQL010000220.1 GCA_945877005.1 Chryseobacterium gleum | reverse complement strand
TCTACCCGTCCGAAACTTCCTTTAAATAAAATATCTCCGCTCACCACAAAATCGTTTTCTTCAGAATAAAAAGCAACATGACCTGGTGCGTGTCCTGGACCAAACAAAACTTTCAACTCAATACCACCAAATGTCAGCAATTCTTGATCTTGTAAATAATTGGTTGGCAGTGGTGATACCTCAAATCCTGGAATTCCATACACTGCAGCGGAACGTTCTGCGGCATTCAATACAGGAAGATCTAATTCATGAATATAATACGGAACTTTATATGTTTCAAGAATGAATGGATTTCCAAACACATGATCGATGTGACAATGAGTGCTTAGTAAAGCGTGCACATTCAACCCTCTCGTAGCAATAAAGTTTTTGAAAAGTTCTTTTTCAGAAGAATTACTGCATCCCGGATCTATGATAACTGCATCCTTGGTGTCTGTATAAAGAATGTAACCATTTTCTTGAAATGGTCCACAAGTAAAAGATTCTAAATGGATTTTCATCATATTTGTATTTGTAGCTAGAGTAAAGTTAATGATTATGTTTTGGAAATAATTTTAGATCGATCGAAATGTGATTTCTCCCTTACTAAATTTTACTAGTGTAGGAACTTCTTTAATTTTAAATCGGTGAGTTAATTCTATGGCATCGTCCACATCTAGCACTAACAACTCACCCATTGTTGACTCTTTCAACAACTGTTCTTTTAGCGCTAAAGCTGTTGAAAACCATTCTGCATAAAATAAAACCGTTACTTCGTTTTCATTTTGAATAAAGGCATCGAAATTCAACATAAAATTATTTTGTTGCATCAAATTTAGAAAATAGATTCATCCATATCATCCGACTAATACGATAATTCAACGGAGCCACAATTATAGAAACCACGCCAATAATGGCAATATACATCCAAGCAGTTGTTTGCTGGTTGATTAAAAACGTAAGCAAAAATGTCGCGATAGAATAGGCTACTGTCACCGCATAACTTACATACATTGCACCTTGCCAAAAACCGCCTTCAATTTCAAATTTGTGTCCACAAGAAGGACAACGCTCGTGCATTTTATCAAATTTCCTTAAATCATACTTTCGTTTTGTGAGAAAAACATCGCCATTTTGACAAATTGGACACTTCTCTTTTAAAACACTGTAGATTTTTTGACCTTTCTTTAACATAGGTAGCAAAAAAAAGAGTGTTCTTAAATTCTGAACACTCTTTTTCAATTATTTATGAACGAATTATTTTACTGACGCTTTTAAAAACTCTCTGTTCATGCGAGCAATATTGTCTAAAGAAATTCCTTTTGGACATTCTACTTCACAAGCTCCTGTATTGGTGCAATTTCCGAAGCCTTCTTCGTCCATTTGGCGCACCATGTTTAGAACACGTTGTTGCGCTTCAACTTTTCCTTGTGGCAATAATGCGTATTGTGAAACTTTCGCTCCAACAAACAACATCGCTGAACCATTTTTACACGTAGCAACACAAGCACCACATCCAATACAAGCTGCCGCTTCAAACGCCTTGTCTGCATCATCTTTAGGAACTGGAATCGCATTCGCATCCATTGTTCTCCCTGATGTATTTACAGAAACAAATCCTCCCGCTTGTTGAATTCGATCAAAAGCACTTCTATCAACTACTAAGTCTTTTATTACAGGAAATGCTTTTGATCTCCATGGCTCTACATAAATTGTATCTCCATCATTGAACTTTCGCATGTGCAACTGGCAAGTTGTTGTTCCTGTATCTGGTCCATGAGCACGACCGTTGATGTATAACGAGCACATCCCACAGATTCCCTCACGACAATCATGATCAAAAGCTACAGGTTCTTTTTGTTCGTTAATCAATTGTTCATTTAATTGGTCTAACATTTCCAAAAATGAACTTGCTGTAGAAACATCGTTCAATTTATATGTTTCCATTTGACCTTTGGAATTACAGTTTTTCTGTCTCCAGATTTTTAATGTAATATTTATTGATTTTGCAGCCATATTTTTATTTTTTTTTCAAGTTGTTAGTCATTAGTTTTCAGTCACTAGAACAGTAAACAGAAACTCTAATTAACACTTACATTACTCAATTCTAATTTATTGATATACGAGTTAATCATTTTACCTTCTTCAGACAGTAAATCATTGATGCTTTTCAATAATTCATTATCAGATATATAGTTAAGTCTATCAGCAATAATCAATTGAGTTTCTAATTCATATAAAGAGCCTCTTGAAATTTTAAGAAAATTCATGTAACTTTTTGTTGAATTTCTACCAAATCCTTCTGCGATGTTACTTGATATAGATACACTAGCTCTTCTTATTTGATTGGTTAGTGAAAAAAGTTCGTTTTGAGGAAAATTATTGGTAATTAAATAAACCTTTTCAGTTATTTCAATACCTTTTTGCCAAATTAACAAATCTTTGTATGACTTAATTTTTCCCAATTTATCTTTCTAAAAACTAGTGACTATAAACTAAAAACTTCTTATTACTTATTGCCTAACTACTATTGGCTATATACTATTTATAATTTCTTGCAGCAATTTTAATGAACTCATATTTAAGTTCTTCTTTATGTAATTGTGCTTGTTTAATATCTTCTCCTTTGTATTCCCAAGCTCCAACAAAAGAAAAATTGACATCATCACGTAATGTTTCTCCTTCAGCATCTTGGTATTCTTCTCGGAAGTGACCTCCACAAGACTCATTACGTTGCAAAGCATCTTGCGCCATTAATTGTCCTAATTCTAATAAATCAGCTACCCTTAATGCTTTTTCTAATTCTGGATTCAATTCATCTGAACTACCTGGAACGAAAACATCTCTGTAGAATTCCTCACGAATTTGAGCTATCTCAGTAATCGCTTCTTGTAAGCCCTTTTCATTTCTTCCCATTCCAACTTTATTCCACATCACTAAACCAAGTCGTTTGTGGAAATGGTCAACAGATTTTTTTCCTTTATTTGACATTAACTTCTCAATAGTAGCTTTTACTCTTGATTCTGCTTCATCAAATTCAGTTGAATCTGTAGGAATTTTACCAGTACGAATTTCACTCGCTAAATAATCTGAGATTGTGTACGGTAAAACAAAGTACCCATCAGCCAATCCTTGCATTAATGCAGATGCACCCAATCTGTTCGCTCCGTGGTCAGAGAAATTTGCCTCACCAGTTACGAAACATCCAGGTATTGTAGATTGTAGATTGTAATCTACCCATACTCCACCCATAGTATAGTGAACTGCTGGATAAATTTTCATTGGTGTTTCATATGGATTCTCATCGGTGATCTTTTGATACATCGTAAACAAGTTACCATATTTCTCTTTTAACCATTTTTTACCTAATTCTGT
>CAMCQL010000219.1 GCA_945877005.1 Chryseobacterium gleum | reverse complement strand
GAAAGATCTCCAGTTTCTTTCCAATACATATAAGCAAGAGAAGATTTTGTTCCTGCTCCATCTGCATGCATAACGATGCAATAGGCTTCGTCTCCAGTCAACGTATCTGGAACAATTTTGCAAAAAGCTTGAGGAAAAAGTCCTTTATCTACTTTCTTTATGGCATTGTGAACATCTTCTTTTCCAGCGGAAACTCCACGTAAATTATATCTTGTATCTGACATAGGTAAACAAAAAAGACAAAATTAATAAAAAGTACGATGTAGGAAGTATTCTAGGAGCCCTGCAGTTATAAATTAACTTTTGAATATGGTAATTTATGAATAAATTGTTAATAAAAGGTTAATTTTGTTATGGATTTATATTTCGAAGATGTTCAAAACATATCTTTTTTACTGTATTAAGTTAATAATTTTTTGGTTAGTTGTTTTTCAATTGGAGCGACTTATCTTCTCGGTTTATTATTGGGATAAAGTTGCGATGATTAGTAAAGTTGAATGGTTAAAAGCTTTTTACCATTGTTTAAGACTTGACATTGCCACAGCGGGCGGTTTATCGATTGTCCCATTGTTATTTCTTACAGTTAAACTTTTTTCAGATCGAAAATGGGTCTATTATACGTTTCTTTCCATTGTTATTATCGAATTGTTCTTAATATCATTGATTCAAACAGGGGAGTTAATTACGTATCAAGAATGGAATCATAAGCTAACAGCTAGAGTTTTTAAACATTTAGCACATCCTGATGAGGTTGTTAAAACAGCAAGTGTTGGCATGACAATTTGGTTTTTTGTTTTGTTAATTCTAGAATTGGCGATTAGTTCTTATTTGATTCATAAAATTTTTAAAAACCGTATTTATCGTATATCAAATCTTTCACTTCTAATCGTATTGCCTATTTCTTTTGTTTCTTTCGTTTTAATTGGTGGAATTAATTTTGTTTTCTTGAGAGGTGGTTTACAACAAATTCCTATCAATATAAATTCTGCTATGTATTCTAACAATACTTTTTATAATGATGTTTCCATTAATACTCCGTATCATTTTTTCAAGAGTTATTTGTTATATCGAAAAACAAACATAGATCAATTTATCCCTAAAATTGATTCCAATAAGGCGGTTCAAGTAGTTGCAGATTTGTACGATTATCCCAAGAAACATGAGAATTACATCCTTGAAAACAAAAGACCTAACATTGTTTTTGTGATTTTTGAAGGATGGGCTGGAGATGCTATTGGTGCTGTGTCTGGAAAAGAAAAATCTGCGACACCTAATTTTGATCAATTGGCGCGTTCTGGGTATCTTTTTTCCAATATTTATGCTACCAGTGGTACTTCTGAGATCGGGAATTCAAGTATTTTTAGTGGATTCCCTGCAATTCCAGAAGTTTCAATAACAATGCAGCCTGAAAAAAACAGAAAGTTGGCGACATTAAATCAATCTTTAAAACCCTTTGGTTATACTTCAGGATACATGTTTGGTGGTGACGT
Organism: Chryseobacterium gleum; assembly: GCA_945877005.1. GTDB lineage: Bacteria > Bacteroidota > Bacteroidia > Flavobacteriales_D > Crocinitomicaceae > CANHVK01. The sequence goes on along the minus strand of CAMCQL010000219.1, from coordinate 1,876 downwards.
TAAGTATGGAAATATTGGTGGCTTTTTAATGGATCATAATTTCGATAAAATTATCGACGAAAACTCTCTTCCAACAGTCAAAAAAAGAGGAAAACTTAACTATTATGATGAAGATTTATATCGTTTTTTCTTAGATGAAATCAATCAAGCAAAGGCTCCATTTTTACAATGTGTTTTTACAGGTAGTTCTCACTCACCATATGACCACCCACCACTTTCTAAAAAGATTTTTAATGGGAACGAAGCGGATTATATGAATTCATTGGTTTATTCTGATAAAGCCCTTGGACAATTTATGAAAAAGGTTCGCAAACAGAAATGGTTTAAAAATACATTGTTTGTTTTCGTTTCTGATCATGGGCATTGTACAGAAGATGTTCCATCACCCTCTTTGAGTGAATTTTTCAAAATTCCAGTTTTGTTTTGGGGGGAGCCATTAAAAAAAGAAGTTAGAAATAAAATCAATACTAAAATTGGAGCACAATGTGATATTGTTCGCACGTTACTCTATCAAATGAAAATTCCTGTAAAAAATGAATACCCTTGGAGTAAAGATATTTTAAATCCAAATTCTCCTGAATTTGCATTTCATACCATCATGAAAGGGTATGGTTGGAAAAGTCGCAATGGATTTTACACAAAGCAAATGGAGGGAAACATTGTCATCCAAGATTCTTTGCCTTCTCAATTCAAAGCAGCTGAATTGGAGAAATGCCATTCACTTTTTGATCAGGTGTATAAATATTATAAAAAACTTTGAAAAAGTTGTGATAGGATTCCCTTTGGTTTAACTTTGGTGTTTACATAAATGCATTATGGATAAAAAACAGAATATTCGCAATTTATCGTTAGTAGAATTACAAGCTGCTTTTGTTGAATTAGGAGAGAAATCATTTCGTGCAAAGCAAGTGTACGAATGGTTATGGAAAAAGAATGCAAGTTCTTTCGATGAGATGACGAATCTTTCTGTGTCTTTAAGAGCTTTGCTTTCAACTTCTTTTTTCATTGACAAAATTAAGTTAGATGACCAGCAAATAAGCACTGATAAAACCATTAAGTGTGCATTTGAAGTTGAAGAAGGTAAAGTAGTCGAAGGTGTATTAATTCCAACTACCTCTAGAACTACAGCGTGTATTTCTTCTCAAGTTGGATGTAGTTTGGCATGTACGTTCTGTGCTACTGGAAAATTGAAATTAATGCGGAATTTAACCGCAGGTGAAATTGTCGATCAAGTGGTGTATTTGAGAGATCAAGCAGAACAAAGATACCGCCAATCATTGTCTAATATTGTATACATGGGAATGGGCGAACCCCTTTTGAACTACAAAAATGTGCTTCGTTCAATAGAGATGATTACATCAGAACAAGGTTTGGGTATGTCCCCAAAGCGAATAACTGTTTCAACTGCCGGAATTGCAAAAATGATTAAACAATTGGGGGATGATGATGTTAAGTTCAATTTAGCACTTTCGCTTCATGCAGCAAATGATACTAAAAGAAATAAAATAATGGAGATCAATGAATCCAATAATTTGGAAACATTGCAAGAAGCGTTAAAGTATTTTTATGCAAAAACAGGAACCAGAGTTACCTTTGAATACATAATCTTCAAGGATTTTAATGATACATTGATGGACGCTAAAGAATTGGCAGAGTTTTGTAAATGTGTTCCTTGTAAGATAAATGTCATTGAGTACAATCCAATTGATGGAGAGCCTTTTCAAAAAGCAACCGAGGAAGCAATATCTATTTTTGTGCAATTTTTAGAAGAACGAAATTTAATTGTAAATGTGCGAAGAAGTAGAGGTAAGGACATTGACGCAGCCTGTGGTCAACTAGCGAATAAAAATAAAACGATTGCTCAAAATCAAAGGAT
>CAMCQL010000218.1 GCA_945877005.1 Chryseobacterium gleum | reverse complement strand
TTTTCTTCTCTGAAATAGTTGAAAATTGGCTTAAAATATGAGGAAGTTGCATAAAAAGCACCCTCTAAAGGAAGCGGTGAACTATCATCATACTCCATATTATTTGAGAATAACATCAACTGTGTAATATTCACAAACTTTCTGAATTTTTTATTTTGAAAACGTGTTTGTATGCGTTTGTGCTCGGCCTGAATTCCATCTAAGTTATTCGGTTTTTTAACCTCGATAAAAACCATCGGCATTCCATTTATTAAAAGTGTAATGTCAGGTCTAAATTCTTCTTCGTCTTTTTTGCAGGTAAACTCTGTAACAACATGAAAGGAATTATTATCAAAGTTTTCGAAATCAATTATTCTATTCCCTGATTTTGCAGTAAGTTTTTCATAAAATGCCTTTCCTAAATCTTCATTCTCTAAACACAAGGAAATTTCATCGTATAATCGAGCAACATCCCCCTCACTTAAATCTGGATTGAGTCTTAATACGTTTTCTTTAAAAATCGATGTTACTATGTTTGTTGAGTCATCCCAAGCCAAATTCTTCAAAGAAAGATAGGTATATCCTAATCTCACTAAGTGAAGTATTGTAGGCAGTTTAACTCTTGAATCCTCGTTAAATATCATTTTACTTTTTAATCATTTTTCTAATCTGCTAAATTTACTATTTATAGACCTAAATAAGTATATATTACTACAAATTAAACTAAATACAATTGCTTCAATTTGAATTTCAATGTTCCTTAATTTTCAATTTGGTATTAAAATCGCATAAATATAATACGAGAAGTACGTAATATTTTTATGTTGTTTGTTGAAATTTGATGTAAATTATTGTGAATTGATAATTTTTAAAAAAAGGTAACTACCAATAAGGATTTTATTAAAGAAATAATTAAAGATTATTAAAGAAAAATATATTAATAAAAATTAAACAATAAACACAAATAACTCATTATCAATATTTATTTAAAGAAATAAGTTATTAAATATTTTCAACACCATCTCTAACTCCTTCTGAGGATTGCAGTCACTTTTATCCTTTCGATAGGAAACTTGGGTGATAATTTCTTTTTCTTCACAACGTGCTGATTTGAAAAAATATTATTTAGGCAAATAAGTTTATAGTAATTACAGCTTTCTTTATAGATATTTATTGAACTGAAATCGATTCTTCCACGACTTCACTGTTCTACATTTCTCTATGAGCGTTTATGTGATAGGCTACGATTAGTTTGAGAGTAGGCAAACGAAAAATAAAGTTCAAAAAAACCACACCCAAAAATCTTATGGCCAAAGGCAAAATTAGCCGATTGGTTATTTAGGCATTAAAAGAAATCGGTAACGGAAAAGTAACCGCAGAAGAAGAAAACAAGATAATTGACCTCCTGAAAAAGGAAGAAGACAAAGACCTGAAACACGACATTGCACTAGCACCAGTTTGGGTTCAAAAAATAATGATTAAGGCACTAAAAGATGGTAAATAGTATTTTTTATACATCAGACAAAGCTGAGAAAGAAGCTGTTTTCAATACCGTTGCTGAAAGAAAAGGGATGACACCTTTTGCGGTAGAAAAAGATTGGTGGGTAGTGCAAGCACTGACTTGCATTTTTGAATTGGAAGACTCAGTACATTTAGTTTTTAAAGGAGGTACTTCACTAAGTAAAGCTTGGGGGTTAATCGAACGTTTTTCAGAAGATGTTGATTTAGCTATTGATAAATCCTGCCTTGGATTTGAAGGAGAACTGAGTAAAAATCAACGAACCCAATTACGTAAAAAAGCCAGCAGTTACATATCAGGAGAGTTTAAAGAAAAGCTCACATCAAAATTTGCTGAAAGAGGATTTAAAGACCTTGTTTTTAAATTGGTAGAAACAAAAGATAGTGACCAAGACCCACGAATTATTGAAATCTATTATCCAAACATCATTCAAAAACCTGACTATTTGGAAGCTAGAATTCAAATAGAAATTGGGTGTCGTTCTTTAAAAGAACCATTCACTATACGTCCAATCTCCTCATTGGTTGATATCTTCTATCCACACATGGAATTTGCACTACCAAGTATACAAGTTCCATCTGTCAATCCAGAACGTACTTTTTTGGAAAAGATATTCTTATTACATGAAGAATTTCAACGTCCTAAAGAGAAAATGCGTTCTGACCGATTGAGTCGACATTTGTACGATGTTGTTACTTTAGCCAAAACAGTATATGCCGATAAAGCACTAAGTGATCAAACATTGTATGAAACCATCGTCATTCATCGATATACATTCACAAGAATTAGTGGTGTAGATTATAATTTACATCAACCAAAAACTATCAACCCGATTCCCTCACCAGAGGTAATCAAAGAATGGGAAAAAGATTACAACACGATGATTGAACAAATGATTTATGAGGAAAATCCTTATTCGTTTAAGGAGATTATTGATTCGTTGGTGGCATTAAAAGCAAGAATAAATCATCTCGATTGGGAATTCAAACAGCCCTTTCCATTTTCATCTAACTAATTTATGGAAATTGTGTGATTATCTATTTCAGTTAATCATAATAAGACCAAAAAATCCGTAGTTGTGTACTACGGATTATTTATTTAAAGATTTCTCAACACCTCCACCAACTCCTTCTGTGGATGGCAATCACTCTTATCTTTTCGATAGGAAACATGTGTAAAAATACCTTTGTCGCCCTTGATTGCTGCTTTGGAATACTCCCACATTTCTTGTTTGTAGGTCGTTGGGATTTTGTAGGTTTCACATAGGTATCGCAACACTAATTTCAAACTTTCAAGTTGTTTGTCGGTGTATTTTTGGTAGTGTCGAATGCCTCGAAATGGGTAGTCGTAGGTGGTGACTTCTTCAATAGGAACTTCCACATTGGTAGAACTAAAGTATTTCTCGTTTTTGAGTTTCAATGAACCCCAGGAACATAATTCTATGCCAATTGATTGTTTGTTGAGAATGGTGTTGTTGATTTCTTTGGTTCCAAGATGGTGTGCCCAATGGGCGCTGCTGAATGCTTTATGAATTATTCCTTCTCGGTCAATGACGAAAGCTGTTCCGATACGTTCTGTTTGTTTTTGCCACCAATTGATGACGTTTTTAGCGTTTCCGTTGGAAACGGTGTGATGAAGTACGATTTGACGTTTGGTGTATTTGTCTTTGAAGTACTGGTCGTCAGATAGTGGTTGGTCGATGATTTGGTTTAAAAATTGGTTCATTTTGGATTGGTTTTAGTTAATAATTTTTACTTTTTGGCATTGCCCCACGCTTCGACACTTCGACAGGCTCAGTGTGACAAACTCAGTGTGACACGCAATGGACTAGATTTCCTTAGGGACTGGTTTGGTTTTTGGTGGCGCTTTTGCTCTT
>CAMCQL010000217.1 GCA_945877005.1 Chryseobacterium gleum | reverse complement strand
TAATTGTTCTGTAATTCCTAATTTTCATGGCACAGCTTCAGGGATGTGGTTTGAAAAAAATGGAAAAGTGTTGGTTAGTTTACCAGGTGTACCGTATGAGATGAAAGGATTGATGGAGGATTTCGTATTCGATAAAATAGCTTCATTTTTTAATGTTGGAAAAACGTATTACAAAACCTTACTTACTTCGGGGATAGGTGAATCATTTTTAGCAGAATTAATCAAGGAATGGGAAGATAAAGTGCGTTCTGAAGGTTTTGGTTTGGCGTATTTGCCATCTCCTGGAATGGTAAAGCTTCGGTTGACTGCATTTAAAGAAGAATTGTTTGAGAAAGTTGGGTCTTATTTAACTGAAATCGAAGAAAGATATCCGAACTATTGTTTTGGGTATGATTCTGATACACTTTCTAAAGTTGTTGGGGGTCATTTGTTACAATTGGGAGCTACTGTTGGAACAGTTGAAAGCTGTACGGGTGGAGGCGTTGCCAATGCATTAATTAGTTCAGTTGGAGCGAGCAGCTATTTTCAAGGTGGCTTGATTACTTATTCTTATGATTTGAAAGAGCGAATTGCGAATGTGCAAAGTGAAGTTTTGAATGAATTTGGTGCAGTGAGTGAGCAAACAGTAGTCGCAATGGCAAATGGGGGGAAAGAAAAATTAGCGGTAGATTATTGCATATCCATCTCAGGAATTGCTGGTCCAGATGGTGGCACGGTCGAAAAACCAGTCGGAACGGTATGGATGGCACTTGCAACACCAACTACAACCATTACAAAAAAAATAAATTTAGGAGGGAATAGAGAACGTAACATACAAATGACTATATTTGCAGCGTTGAATATGCTAAGATGCGAGCTTTTCAACAAATTAAAGTTAAAAGAATAATTTAGTTGTGAGTTTAAGAAATTATTACTTTCTTTGCACTCACTTTTTAAGATTTAGTTAAAATTATATAAAGATGTCACGAGTTTGTCAATTAACGGGTAAGTCAGTAATGGTTGGAAACAATGTTTCTCACTCTAACAGAAAAACAAAACGTAAGTTTTACCCAAATTTGTTTACAAAGAAATTTTTCTTACCAGAAGAAAATTCTTATGTAACCTTGAAAATTTCAATGGCAGCATTGAGAACAATTAATAAAAAAGGTATCTCTGCTTGCATCAAGGAAGCACGTGAGAAAGGGTATCTTAAGTAATTTATTTTTATCCCTGCGGTAATAAAAAATTAAAATAAAATGGCAAAAAAAGCAAAAGGAAACAGAATCCAAGTAATTTTAGAATGTACAGAGCACAAACAATCTGGTGCTGCTGGAACTTCACGTTACATTACGACTAAAAACCGTAAAAACACACCTGAAAGATTAGAGATTAAAAAATTCAATCCTATCTTACGTAGATACACAGTTCATAAAGAAATTAAATAATACTAAGACATGGCAAAGAAAGTTGTAGCAACCTTACAAAAAGGAGGAGGTAAAGAGCACACGAAAGTAATCAAGATGGTGAAATCTCCAAAGTCTGGGGCTTATTCATTCAAAGAAGAAATCGTTCACAATGATAAAGTGAAAGAGTGGTTTGCAAAAAACTAATATAAATATTATACAATATTGATTTAGCTTCCTAATATTAGGAAGCTTTTTCTATTTTTATACTTATGGCATTTTTCGGATTATTTTCAAAAGAAAAGAAAGAGACCCTAGACAAAGGTCTAGAAAAAACGAAACAAAGTTTTTTCTCACGAATTGCACGTTCCATTGTTGGAAAATCAAGCATTGATGAAGAAGTGCTGGATAATTTAGAAGAAATCTTAATTACTTCTGATGTAGGCGTTGAAACAACTTTGAAAATTATTGCACGTATTGAAGCTCGGGTAGCAAGAGATAAGGTCTTGGGCACTTCTGAGATTAATCGGGTGTTAAAGGAAGAGATCACTTCTCTATTGGCTGAAAATAACACGCAAAATCCTTCGAATGATGTATTGCCCCCATCCAATGGTTTTCCTCATGTGATCATGGTTGTAGGGGTGAATGGTGTAGGTAAAACTACTACGATTGGAAAATTAGCCAATCATTTTAAAGAATCAGGTAAGAAAGTAGTTCTTGGTGCTGCGGATACTTTTCGTGCTGCTGCAGTTGATCAATTAATTATCTGGTCTGAACGAGTAGGTGTTCCAATTGTACAACAAGGAATGGGTGCCGACCCAGCGTCTGTTGCTTTTGATGCGCTATCTTCAGCGAAAGCTCAAAATTCGGATGTTGTGATTATTGACACAGCGGGAAGATTGCATAACAAGGTGAATTTAATGAACGAATTAAGCAAAATTAGACGTGTAATGGATAAAGTAATTCCTGGAGCACCTCATGAAGTATTGCTAGTTTTAGATGGATCTACAGGTCAAAATGCGTTTGAGCAAGCGAAACAATTTTCAATTGCTACTGATATTACAGCATTGGCGATTACAAAATTGGATGGCACTGCTAAAGGTGGTGTTGTGATTGGTATCTCTGATCAAATGAAAATCCCAGTTAAATATATTGGTGTAGGAGAGAAGATAAATGATTTACAACTGTTTAATAGAGAGGAGTTTGTGGAGTCGTTATTTTCTGAATAATTTTAACAACGTTAACTTTAAGTAAAATGGTTAAAAAGCTTTTGATTATCACTAGTTGTTTTTTGTTAGTAGCTTGTTCTAGTTCAAAATCAAGCGTGTCAAATTCACGTAACACTTCTAAAAAAAGTAACTCAACTGAATCAAAACCTGTAACAAAGGAAGAAATTCTTAAGTCTAAAAATTATGTGAATGCGAAGGATGTTAAGAATGTTCCGATAAATAAATCAGGTAATAAAGATGTAATTGACAAGAAGACGGAAAACGAAAATCAAAATAATTCTACACCTGTTATTAAGTCAGAGTAATTATCTTATATAGAACATCAAAATTTTTTTAAATAATTTTAGCAATCCTCAGTAAGAGTTTTCTTTTCTGAGGATTACTTTTTGAATACCCTATAGTTTAATTTTCGAAATCGGCCTTTAAACTCATATCTAGGCTTTTAAAGCTGTGAGTAAGTGCTCCCACTGAAATAAAGTCTACTCCAGTTTCAGCGTATTCTCTGATGTTTTCTATTGTTATCCCTCCAGACGCCTCTGTTTCGTATTTATCTGGAATCAATAATAGTGCTTCTTTCAATTCTGCTGGTGTAAAATTGTCAAGCATAATTCTATCCACCCCTCCGATTTCTAATACTTTTTTTAATTCGATGAAATCACGGACTTCAATTTCAATTTTTAGTTTTTTGCCTGTTTCGTCCAGATACGTGTGTGTGCTTTGTATTGCCTGCTCAATTCCTCCAGCATAATCAATGTGATTGTCTTTCAACAT
>CAMCQL010000216.1 GCA_945877005.1 Chryseobacterium gleum | reverse complement strand
AGAAATGTTTCCAATTCCACTTGCTTCTAACCCAATCATGGTAGTTGAATTGTTCCAATAGAATACAGTTCCATTATTTCCCGAAAATACAACTGCATCAAAATTTGAACCTGTACAAACTAGTTGATTTTCTACTTGGGTAACTGAAGGGTTGTCTCCAATTGTTACTGTAAAAATTGATGTGTTGGCACAAACCTCGTTTGTAGTGTATTTTACAATGTAGGTTCCTGTTTTACTACCTAAAATAGTGATTTCACCAGTACTTGAATTAAGAATTAAATCTTTATTATCTACTGAAAAGACTCCTCCTTTTATACCAATAATCGTTGGAACAGGGTTAGATTGATTTTTACAATAAGAGATTGCATCGTATCTAAAAGCACTATTATCTAACGGCTTAACTTTAATGTTAAATGTTTTAGAAGTTCCTATACAAGAACCAATTCGTGGTGTTACTGTTATTTTTGAAATGATAAATCCTCCTCCAATAGTAGTTCCATTTGCTTCAAAAGTAGGAATACTCGCTTCACCACTCGAAGGAACCCCTATTAATGAATTGTCATTGGTCCATTCAAAAACTGAACCCGTACTTCCTGTAAAATTAATAGGGCTTATTTGTTGTCCTTGACACACATCTAAATTAGCAATTGGATCTACGGAAGGCGCTGAACCAATTGAAATGGTAACTGTCGAATCTTTTGGACATTTTCCTTTAGTTAAATAAGTAATATTGTAACTTCCAGGTAATGAATTTTTCAAATCGATGGAGCCACTTACATTGTCAATTTTTAAACCAGTTACCGGTAAAACTGAAAATGTACCATTCTTCGTACCATTCAATACTGGAATTGGATTCGTTTGTGTTGTACAAAATGAATTGTCACCATAAGTAAAATAAGGTCTATCTGAAGAATTTACTTGAATTGTAAAAGTTGTTGTATCCCCAAAACAGCCTCCAATAGAAGGGATTACCTTCACAATTGAAGTATTTGCAGAAGTCAATAAACCAGTTCCAACTGCTTGAAATGCATCAATACTATTAGTGCCACTTGAACTTAGTCCAATGGAAGTATTACTATTCAGCCACTTGTAACTAACAGAAGAATAAGTACTTGAGAAAGAAATTGAGGACACTTGCTCTTTTTCACATACTTCAACTGCAGAAACTGGATTCATTGTCGGTACTGGACTTATCGTAACTCTTTTTGAAATAGCATCTGGACAAACACCCTTAGTTTGGTAAAGAATATCATAATTCCCAGATTGTGAAGTACTTGTGTTTATTTGACCTGTTTTAGAAATAGAAAGTCCTAATGTCGATGAAAATTCTCCTCCAGTAGTACCCGTAATTGTTGGTACTTGTATTCCAAGATTTGAACACATCGAAAAATTAGCGTATTCAAAATCAGCTATATCTCTTGGATACACTTGAATATTAAATTTTTTAGAAGCACCTAAACATGAACCAGCTTTTGGTGTTACCTCAATCATTGAAGTAATTGGTGTGTTAGAAGTATTTTGTAAAGTAAATGGTGGTATCTCCCCTTCTCCATTTAATGCTAAACCAATCGCTGAATTTTGATTTATCCAGCTAAATGTTGTTCCCAAAGAACCCGAAAAATTTATTTCTCCAAGTTGCGTTCCTGCACATTTGTTCAATTGATCTGAAATAGCATTTACAGTAGGATTAGAGTTAATATAAATTACCTGAGATGCTGTATCTCCACATGTACCCGCTGTAATATAGTTAATTGTGTAAGTATTATTTGCTGTTTTACTTAAGTCAATGGTACCTGTAACAGCATCTATAAATAAACCTTCAGGACTTGCATTAAATACACCTCCTTTAGTGCCCGTAATTTGAGGTGTAGGATTAACATCCTTATTACAATAAGAATTTGCAGCATAACTGAATATAGCATTGTCTTTCGCATTCGAAGTTAAATCAAATCGAATTGGAGCACCAACACAACTACCTATAGAGGGAGTAACCGTAATCGTAGCTGTAGAATTATCTCCTTTAGCAATAAAAGATGAAATTATACCTGTACCATTTGCAGCTAATCCAATTGACGGTGTTGAATTTGACCAAACAAATGTATTTCCAACCCCTCCGTTAAAATCTACACGTTGAAAGTTGCTTTCTTTACAAACAATTTGATCGTTTACAGAATTTACAAATGGATTGTCTCCAATTGCAATTGTAACTGTTGAATTATTTTTACACTTACCATTTGTTGTGTATTTCACCTGATATACTCCTGAAGTGATTGAATTCAAAGTGATTTCACCAGTGGCACTATTCAACGCATTCGAAAGTGGTAAAATTGTAAATACCCCACCTTTTTTTCCTACTATATTTGTTATAGGATTTCCGTCTTTGGAAGTACAATAGGAAGCTTTATCATAAAAAAATTGAGGGTTGTCTGTTGGAAGTACCTTAATGTTAAAGGTGTCAGAAGCACCAAAACAAACACCTGCTTTAGGTGTTACAATAATTGTTGAAGAAATAGTTGCTCCATCTATTGATGTACCAGCAGCAACAAAATTCAATTGAGAAGATTTACCAGAATTTGGTAACCCAATATTTACATTCGAATTTTTCCACTCAAATTCAGTTCCTAATTGTCCGCTGAAAGGTAATACCACTGACGTACCTAAACATACTGTTGTATCTGAAAGCGGATTTACTCTTGGATTATCTAATAAACTAATCAGAATTGTACTGTCTGATTTACAGGTTCCATTTGTTGTATATGTAATGGAATAAATTCCAGTTTTAGAATTTTTTAAATCTATGGTTCCATTAATTGATAGTTTTATGTCAGAAGAACTTGTAGTAAACGTTCCGTTTGGTTCACCAGTAATTGTTGGTGATGGGTTTGCATCTGCAGATAAACAAAAACTTGTACCTTGATAGGAGAAATCAGCAGCATCTGAAGGTCTAACAGTTAAAGTAAACTCCTCAGGTGTACCGACACAACCTTCTAAACTTGGAGTTACTTGAATTACTGCGATACTTGTTAATCCCGTTTCCTTAGTACCTGTTCCATTGAATGAAGAGATGTTACCTGTTCCATTAGATGATAATCCGATAGTTGAATTATTATTTGTCCAATTAAATGTTGCTCCTTCTGTTCCAACGAATGTCTTAGCGTCAAAAGATTGATTTTGACAAACTATTTGTGAGAAACCACTTACATCCACAGTAGGAATCGATTTAACAACAATCTGAATACTATCTGTATTTTGACAACCGTTTACTCCTTGTCCTATCACTTTATAATAGCCTGTTTGAGTTGGAACAAATGGGATACTATTAGAAACACCTTTGTTCCAACTATAAGTTTTTGCACCTGTAGCAGATAAGGTTATTACTTCTCCTTTACAAATTGA
>CAMCQL010000215.1 GCA_945877005.1 Chryseobacterium gleum | reverse complement strand
GTCAATTAAGAAATGAAGGTAGAGCTACTTCTGCTCAGATTTCTATGGCAAAAAGAAACAACTGTGAAATCGCATTGAACATCGCTCGTGAAGCACGCCAAATACATGGTGGAATGGGAATTACTTCCGAATATTCAATGATGCGCCATATGGCAAATTTAGAGTCAGTAGTAACATACGAAGGTACCCACGACATTCACTTGTTAATTACAGGAATGGATGTAACTGGTATTCCTGCTTTCGCACGCGATATGCCAGATTTATCAAATATGAAATAATTTTTTAATTATAATTCGTTAAGGCTCTCAATTTTGAGAGCCTTTTTTATTCCGTAAAACATTTAATTATTTTCATTTTCAACAATTAAATCTCGCTGTGTAGGATTTGAAACCTTGCTGTGAAGGATTTCTCCCTTGCTGTGAAGGATTTGCAATCCTACACTTTACTCAATACTTTTTCCTCGCTGTGTAGGATTTGCAATCCTACCCTTTGCTCAACACTTTTTCAGTTACAACCTTAAATGTTTTAAAAAATAAAAAGTTTTTATGGTTATAACCTTAAAAACTTTTTAAATATTATTATTTTTGTGGTTATGAGTATAAATACAATGAAGAAAAGAACGGCTTATTTATCTAAAATCGTTGATTTTATTGATAAACCATTCATTAAAGTCCTTTCAGGAATACGAAGAAGTGGCAAATCTTCTTTATTGTTGTTATTAAAAAATGAGATTCTTCAAAAAGGGAATGTAGAAAGTCAAATTATCTACATCAATTTTGAAAGTTTTATGAATAGCGATCTCACAGATGCTAAAATACTCTATGAATTTGTAAGAGAGAGAATAACAGGGGATAATCGCTATTATTTACTGTTAGACGAGATTCAAGAGGTCAAATATTGGGAAAAAGCAGTCAATGCTTTTTTGGTCGATTTCAATATAGACATCTACATTACAGGTTCAAATTCTCATCTTCTTTCATCTGAGTTAGCTACGTTGATAGCGGGTAGATATGTTGAATTTCAAATTCAAACACTTTCGTTTAATGAATATTTAGATTTTCATCAAATTCAATCCAAAGAACAAGAAATTCTTGCAAAAAGTTTTGATAATTATTTGAAAATTGGAGGGTTTCCTGTAATACATACAGGCGATTATTCATACGAAAACGCATATAAAGTGGTGTACGATATCTATTCTTCCGCTGTTTTAAGAGATACGATACAGCGATATCAAATTAGAGATCTCGAATTATTAGAACGAGTTGTTAAATATGTCTTTGATAATGTAGGTAATAGTTTTTCTGGTAAGAATGTTTCTGACTATTTTAAAAGCCAACACAGAAAAGTAGATGTAAATACGATTTATAATTATTTAAAAGCTTTAGAAAGCGCATTTATAGTTTATAAAATTCCACGTTTTGACATAAAGGGTAAAGAAATACTAAAAACACAAGAAAAATATTTTGTTGGAGACCCATCATTGATTTATGCAGTCATGGGATACCGTGAAAGGATGATAGGAGGTATTTTGGAAAACATAGTGCTATTGGAATTAAAAAGGCGTGATTATAAAGTTTTTGTAGGAAAATTAGGAACAAAAGAAATAGATTTTGTTGCTGAAAAAGGAAGTTCACGCATTTATATTCAAGTAGCTTATTTATTAATAGAACAATCTACTATAGAAAGAGAGTTTGCACCATTAAAAGAGATAGCTGATAATTATCCAAAATTTGTTGTTACAATGGATAAATCTTGGAGCGATACAGAAGAGGGAATACACCATTTAAATATTGTCGATTTTCTGCTGATGGAATCCTATTAACATAAATGACGCATTCATTAAAATTAATCTTCGAACCTTCAAATTAGGTTTTGCTATTCAAACCTAAAAATTTAGAATCACAACTAAAATTCAGAAATAAAATAAGTTGTTAATAAAAAAAGATATATCTTTGCACACAAATTCAGAAATTACACTTAAAAGGCACCATATGTCGCATATTCAAGGTAAAATTTCACAGGTAATCGGACCTGTGGTTGACGTAAGCTTCGAAAAAGGAGTAGAGCTTCCAAATATTTACGATGCATTGGAAGTAAGAAAAGAAAACGGAACGCGCGTAGTTTTAGAAGTTCAATCTCACATAGGTGAAAGTTCAGTTCGTACCATTTCAATGGACTCTACGGATGGATTTACACGTGGTATGATTGCAGTTTCTACTGGAACTGGTATAAAAATGCCAATTGGTGAGCAAATCAAAGGACGTTTATTCAACGTTGTTGGTGAGGCGATTGATGGTATTAATGAAGTGAGCAACGAAGGTGGTTTATCCATTCACCGTGACGCTCCTAAATTCGATCAGTTATCTACTGCAACTGAAGTGTTATTTACAGGTATCAAAGTAATTGACTTGATTGAACCTTATGCAAAAGGAGGTAAAATTGGTTTGTTTGGTGGTGCAGGTGTTGGTAAAACAGTATTGATTCAAGAATTAATTAATAATATCGCTAAAGGACATGGAGGTTTATCTGTGTTTGCTGGTGTAGGTGAGCGTACTCGTGAAGGAAACGACTTACTTCGTGAAATGTTAGAGTCTGGAATTATCAAGTATGGTGAAGGATTTATGCATTCAATGGAAGAAGGTGGATGGGATCTTTCTAAAGTTGATTTGAACGAAATGAAAGAATCGAAAGCAACTTTCGTTTTCGGTCAGATGAATGAGCCTCCAGGAGCACGTGCACGTGTTGCATTGTCTGGTTTGACATTGGCTGAATATTACCGTGATGGTGAAGGAGACGGACAAGGAAAAGACATTCTTTTCTTCGTTGACAACATTTTCCGTTTTACACAAGCTGGTTCTGAGGTATCTGCATTATTAGGCCGTATGCCTTCTGCAGTAGGTTACCAACCAACTTTGGCTACAGAGATGGGTGCAATGCAAGAAAGAATTTCTTCTACTAAAAATGGTTCGATTACTTCTGTTCAAGCGGTATACGTACCTGCGGATGACTTAACCGATCCAGCGCCTGCAAATACATTTGCGCATTTAGATGCAACTACTGTATTGTCTCGTAAAATTGCTGAGTTAGGTATTTACCCAGCGGTGGATCCATTGGATTCTACTTCTCGTATCCTTTCTGCTAAAGTATTGGGTGATGCACATTACAATTGTGCTCAGAACGTGAAACAAATTTTACAACGTTACAAAGAATTACAAGATATCATCGCAATCTTAGGGATGGATGAATTGTCTGAAGAAGATAAATTGGTGGTACACAGAGCACGTCGTATCCAACGTTTCTTATCTCAACCGTTCCATGTTGCTGAACAATTTACAGGGATCAAAGGAGTATTAGTAGATATCCAAGACACGATCAAAGGATTTGAAATGATCTTAAATGGTGAAATGGACCAATACCCTGA
>CAMCQL010000214.1 GCA_945877005.1 Chryseobacterium gleum | reverse complement strand
ATATTTAAGTACACATCCCGAAACAAAAGAACGTATTAATGCACTTAAATCCAACAATCAAATAACAATAAATTTTAAGGAAAATCAGTCATTAAAAACTATTTTTTCCAAAATTCAGCAAAGTATAAATAAACCATGATTCAAAAAATCCTTTTTTTACTCGTTTTTATTTTCCCTATTGTGGGAAAAGCTCAAAATATAAATGAATTAAATGCTTTAGTCAATCAGTGGCATCAAGCGGCTGCCAAAGCCGACTTTAAAGCTGACTTTGAAATTACAGGCGAAAAATTTGTATTCTTGGGTACAGACCCAAAAGAACGCTGGGAGAAAAAAGAGTTTGAAGCTTTTTGCAAACCCTATTTTGAAAAAGGAAAAGCATGGGATTTTTCACCATCGAACAGAAAATGGGTCTTTTCTAACAATCAAAACATTGCTTGGTTTGATGAAGATTTAGCTACCTGGATGAAAGGTTGCAGAGGTAGTGGTGTCGTTGAAAAAATCAACAATGAATGGAAATTAGTGTATTACAACCTGACTGTTTTGATAGAGAACGAAAAAATCGATGAATTTATTGAACTAAGGAATAAACCATAACTATGTTTAGAATCATTTTTTTTACTTTTTTTCTTGGGAGTTTAATGGCTCCTTTTTTAGGCAATTCACAAACAATCGGAGGATATCCTATAAAATTTAGTGTTAGTGAAAATGCCTCACCGATTCAATTTCAAGAATCATACTACAAGAAAAAAACTATCACAGAAGAAGGAGTATATTACGAAATTGAAAAACGATATTTTAAAGAAAATGGACTAAACGAGTTGATATTCTCCCTAAGTAGTCTTCCTAGAGAGAATCCTATAAAACGCACAAAGTTCACATTTCTCATCAACGACACTCTAAAAAACTTAGATTGGAAAATTGTTCAGGACAGTTTACTTATCGTTAAGTCACCTTACAATCAATCGAGATTTCAACTTTCTATTCGTTGTAACGATGTAATTAAAGGGATATTTGATATTAGAGTCGTTCCTAAAACTAAAGTATCTATTATAATTGTTCCTCTTATTGAACCAAAATGGTCTGTGGATAGTCTTTCAAAAAGGTTAAATCAGATATACAATAATATAAACGGTACGATTTCACTGAAAGTTCAGCCAATATTTAAGAGCAAGTTAATTTCAGCAAAAGAAAAGCTTGATAACCCAAGCATTACTTATGATCGCTACACAAGGCAGATGATTCAACTTCGTGATGAGTACTTTGAACGACACCCAAATGCTACAAAAAAAGCATACTATTTATTCGTAACGCCAGAATTTACTGGTGAAAAAATAAAAAGCTATGCCCCAGAAAAAGGAATGTTTTGCTTTGCGAATTTTAAAGAATCGAGCAACATTTATAGAGATTTATCCATTGAACTTTCACGTAGTATTTTAGGAACAAATCTTTCTAGCCAATTTAAAAAAGAAAATTCTGATAGTCTATTACTGACGCATGCGGCGTATAAAAATTACCTTTCCACTTTCAACCAATTTAACTTCTACGACAATTACGAAGATGTTCGAACAAATAGTGGTCAAATAGCCTATTATTTTTGGGAAGAAGATGCAAAAGGGAATATTCGCATCTTAAATAATTCTTTCCTTTCATCTATTCATCGTCCTTACAAGAAGAACTACCCTTCATTTTATTTGAATGTAAGCAACCCATTATTTAAAGAAATTACAATAATTCGTAACAAAAGAATCAACATCTTACATATAATCACATTCTTAAGCTTAATTACAGGAGTTATTTTACTGCAAAAGAAGTTAATTATCAACTATTTACTGCTTAAAAAAATAAAAAGACTACTATTTTTGATTTTACTCTTTGGCGCAGTATACGTATTTCTAAAGCTTTACCCAATCATCAATTTAGGGTATAAACAGTATGAAATTCTCAATGGTAAAATTGATGAACTAAAACAGCTTAATGTTGAAAATGCAATTAACACTGTGGGTTACAATAGCAATGAATTTTCCAATTTTGAACCTAAAAGTTATTCCGAAAACTTTTTTAGAAAAAAACAAGAATGGTTTAAAAAACGATCCAATAAAGTGCAATGGTTCGAAGGTGTTATCGATGGGTCTAACAAATTGGTTCAATTAAAACATACTAAAAGCTCTAATTCTTTTCGTTTTAATCAAACAACAATTAATGCTACTAATCATTACATGATACTAAAACTTAAAGACTCCAATAACAAAGTAATTAAAACAAAAATTTACAATCATCTAGGTATAGATTTAAGTAATAAATTAACCTTGAAAGATCCAGCAAAGCGTGTTTTACTTTTTACAAATGGTTACCGCCCTACCTCATTAGGAGGAGACTTTAAATCAATGTTGGGGGATATTGAAAATCATGGGATTGAATATCCAAACTCTTCCAACATCCTCTATCCTTTTGATCGCTTTAATTACTGGCATCCATGGAAGAAAATCGATGAAAAATTCGCGAAACGCATTAATGCAAGTGACATCTATTTTGCAGACGGTCATTTTTCTGTTGCTACTTCAAACCATACGAGCGTTGTAAATTTTTCAACCTTATCAAGTATGTATCCGAAACGATGTCCAAACCCCAAAAAACATACATGTTTTAGAACACTCTCAAAAAATACATTTCAAAACAAATACGCATTTTTGTTTGGGAAAAAATCTACAAGTACGTATGACCTACTGGCTACTAAATCAAATAAAGAAGGGTTTAAATTACGATATGATAACGGAAAAATTGCTGGGTTGAATTTATTGCAACAGTTAAATGAGTTGCCAAACAATTCAAAAAACGACACGTTATTTATTATTGCACATAGCATGGGTTATGCCTATTCATTAGGTATTATTGATGTGGTTAGAAATAAAATCAAATTTGGAGGGTTCTATATCATTGCACCCGAAAATGCAATTGCAGGAAAGGTAAACCCGAAAGAATGGAAACAAATTTGGCAGTACGGAAGTAAATATACCGAAAAACATACCGACCCACCGTGTTTGCAAGATGGAATTGCTGCACAATCAAAAGCTCAAGGATTGCCTAAGAAAAATCATGTATTCATCCCTCATCAATTGTATACTAAAAAAGGGTTTTTTGATTCACACTTCGTAGGAAATTATAAGTGGATTTTTGAAATTCCTGAAGGTGAACAAGGGTATATAAAACAAAATTAAATGTCAATTGAACACAGTAAAAATAAAGGGCAACATAATTGTCGCCCTTTATTCACTCGTAATTAAGAGTGATACCAAGATTCCACCTCTTCAATTAATAACGCTGGAATTTCTAATTTATTTTTCTTTCTATATCCATTTAGTTTTTGGTGAACAGCTGTAGGTTTCGCTTCCAATAGTTCGGTGACATTTGAAAATCCTGCTTTGTAAACATG
>CAMCQL010000213.1 GCA_945877005.1 Chryseobacterium gleum | reverse complement strand
CCTGAACCACCTCCAGAACTACCACCCTCAATAACTAATTTTTCTAGTTTTAGTTCTTCTGGTAAGTTAAGTTCTGTAACTACAGGATAATCTTTTGGTGGAGGATCCGCCATTAGGTAAAATGCAAACTTCAAGTAAATAATTATAGCGGCAATAATTAGAACTGCTGCAATAATTCCTTTTGTTTGATCTTTTTTATCTACGACAGGACGTTGATTAGACATACTTAATTTCGTTAAAGATTATCTATTTTTGATAAGCAAGAACAGGTTCCCAACCATTTGCTTGCGCCATTGCTAAAACATTGAATACAGCTTCGTAATTTGCTGCTTTGTGTCCAGCAATTTTGAGTTTAGTTTTGCCTGATCTTGTTACTTCATCCATTACTTTTTCTTTGATCGCTTCAAACTCTCTTGCTTGCGCTTCTGTTTCTCCTGGCATTACGAAATATTTATTATCTTCTGTAATAATTACCGTAGCTTCAACAGGATCTTGTACTGGTTTGATATCATCATTTGGCTTAGGTAAATCAATTGGTGTTTGATTATTGGACATCAAACTCATAATGATAAAGAAAATTAATAGCAAAAAAACCAAATCGGTCATAGAAGCTATTCCACCTTCTGCCTTAATTTTATTTCTAGATTCTAATGCCATTTTATTTACCTGGTTGGTGTAAAATATCAATAAATTCAATTGCTGTATTCTCCATTTGGTAGATGATTTTACCTACTTTGGCCGCTAAATGGTTATACCCCATAAAAGATACAATACCTACAATTAATCCCTCAACAGTTGTAACCATTGCAGTCATCATACCTGGAGCGATAATTTTTAATTCTAAATTAGCTGCATTTTGTAAATCAATGAATACAACAACCATACCAACTACTGTTCCAAAGAATCCAATCATTGGCCCTGCACCAGATGCTGTTGCTAAAAAGCTTAAGCGTTGCTCTAATCGCATCACTTCTAATTTACCAGTATTTTCAATGGATGTAGCAATGTTGTCAAGCGGTTTTCCTAAACGAGCAATCCCTTTTTCTATCATCCGAGCAGAAGGATTATCACGATTTCCAGCTTCAGCACAAACAGCTTTTGCACCTTCAATATCACCACTATTTATTTTTTCTTTTACTCGATTTAATAATCCTTTTTCTCCTTTAGATGCTTTTTGTAATGCCAAATATCTCTCTACAAATATGAAAATAGAATAACCGAACATGATTAATAAAATCAGGTTAATTACCCATCCAATACCTCCGTTAGATTGGTCTATAATATCCCAGATTGGAACTTCTTTTACACCAATTTTTTCATTAGCTTCAGAAGCTAATTTTTGTACATCTGCTTGTAATAAAAAAGAATAACTCATTATATTAATAATTTTAAACGTTTGCTAAGATAAAAGTAAAAAAGCACCGATTCCGGCGAAATAACCTAAAGTTGCTAACAACGTAATGTTCTTTAAGTACCAACCAAAAGAAATTTTCTCCATTCCCATTGCAACTACTCCAGCAGCTGAACCAATGATTAAGATGCTTCCACCAGTGCCTGCTGCATATGCAATAAAATGCCAAACATTCGCGTCTGCAGGTTCTGTAAACATACCAATACTCGCTGCAACCAATGGGACATTGTCGATGATGGCTGAGCTAACTCCTAATAAAGTTACAAATGTAGTTTGGGAAATAGAAGCGCTAACAGTTTGACCGAAGTTGAAAATAATCCCTAATGATTCCATGGCAGCAACAGTCATCAAAATCCCTAAGAAAAACAAAACTGATGGCATTTCTATTTTTGAAAGTGCTTTCAGAGTTGGTCCATGAGTGTGTTCATCTTTGTCTGTTCCACCGAATGTGAATTTAATAAGTCGGTTGCTAATTAATTCTGCAACAATCGCAAACAAAGCCAATGAAAGCATCATTCCAATATAAGGAGGAAGGTGAGTCAATGTTTTGAAAATTGGAACGAAAATGATTAATCCTAAACCAAGTGTTAACATTAAACCACTGTATTTATTACTGTTTTTATCATCTTCAATTTCTTGAACCTGTCCTTTGAATGCGGGTAAAAAAATTGTTGCAATGAGTGGTACAAGTATGTTCAGTAAGGAAGGTATACCCAGTAGTAACGCTAATTTTTGAGTAGTTACTTTTCCTGCCATCCACAACATTGTAGTAGTCACATCTCCAATAGGAGTCCATGCCCCACCAGCATTTGCTGCAATCACGATCATACCAGAGAACCACATTCTATCATTTGAATCGGTGACGATTTTTCTAAGAATCGTTATTAACACAATTGTAGCAGTTAAGTTATCGATGATTGAAGATAAGAAAAATGCTAAAAATGAAATTATCCAAATCAAGGTTCTTTTACTTTTCGTTCGAATCATTTTTTTGATCGCGGTGAATCCTTGAAAATGATCAATCATTTCAACAATAGCCATAGCTCCCATTAAAAAAATCAATATTTCAGCGGTCTTTCCAAAATGATGTAGTAACGTTTCTTCTAGTAAATGATGACGGTTTCCGAGTTCAGCACCTTTCATTAACAAAGAAGTTGAAGGATTAAACCAAACATCTACATTAGTGATTCCGATGGCGATGGTTGCCCAACAAATACACATCATTAATAGTGCTGGTATTAATTTATCGATTTTTAAAGTATGTTCCATTGTAATGGCTACATAACCTAATACGAATGTTAAAATGATAAAAGTTTCCAAAGTAAAAAAGGGGTTAAATGAAACTGCCTAAACAAATTTGTTTAGGCAGTCAAAATAGTAGATAAATATTATACTAATTGTTTTAATGCTAATTCAAATGCGGATTTAGCGATTCCAATCTTTGTTGGGTTGATTTTATGTGCGTTTCTTAAAGCATTTTTGATTGTTGAACTTGTATCTTCAAAAATACCTTCATCAGTTAGTGTTTTTAAGTCGTTACTCATCAAATAAGCAAATACTCTTGCCATACCACAGTTTGAAATAAAATCAGGAATAATTGAAATTTTAGCATCTGCTTTTTCAGCAATCGGTCCAAAGAAAATTTGTGGATCTGCGAAAGGAACATTTGCACCTGCAGCAATCACTTCAATACCTGCAGCAATCATTCGGCTTAGTTGATCTTCTGTGATAAGTCTTGAAGCTGCGCATGGAATAAAAACATCTGCTTTGACATCCCAAACTTTAGCATTTACTTCGTCGAAAGTTAATAAAGAAGGGTGAACTAACTCGTTTCCGTTTTTATTCAAGAATAAATCTTTGATTTCTTCAAATGTGAAGCCATCTTCTTTAATTAATCCTCCAACTCTGTCAATAATCCCCACGATAATAGCTCCTTGTTGTGCTAAATAATAAGCTCCAGCAGAACCTACATTTCCCCAACCTTGAACAATCACTTTTTTTCCTTTGATATCACCTCCCCA
>CAMCQL010000212.1 GCA_945877005.1 Chryseobacterium gleum | reverse complement strand
CTAGTTTAGTGAATTAATTCGCTTGCTTTGGTAAGTAAACTAAAATAACTCTCGCATCTTTTGTAAAATATTTTTTTGCTACTCGTTGTACATCTTCAGCTGTTACACTTAAATAAGCATCGAGTTGTTTGTTGATAAGGTTTGTGTTTTTACGGTACATATAATTATCTGCTAAATTTTCAGCAACACCAGCAACAGTGCTTGTAGTTTCAATGAACGTATTTTCATATTGGTTGATCACTTTTTCAAGTTCTTCTTTAGAAACTAATTCATTTTGAATTTTTTCAATTTCTTCGTCCATTGATTGAAGTATCGTTTTTGAATCAACGCCATTTGCTCCAATACTAGCAACAATTCCTAAACCTGGTTCTTCTAAAGGAAAACCGAAAGAGAAAGATGCAACAGCTTGTTGTTTCTTCTCAACCAATGATTTATTCATTCTAGAACTATTACCGTCTGAAAGAATCGAATTCATAATTTCCACTGCTGCAAAATCTTTGTTATTTTGTTCTGGAAAACGATACCCAATAAAAACGCCAGGTAATTGAATGTTGTCGTAAACTGTATCAATCGTTTGACCTTTTAAAGGAGTTGGTACAATTGCGGTTCTATTAAATGTGATAGCGGTTGATTCGAATTTTTTAATTAATTCTATTGCTTTTGGATTTTTAGATTGCAAAAAGTTAGCACTATCAAAAATGGATTTTTCTTGCCCGTATTTTGTTTTAAATTCAGCATCAGAATAATTCACAAAATCACGGTACAAATTAATTGCTTGACCTTTTGGAATTGAACTAAAATAATTGTTAATTAACTTTTTAGTAGTTTCAATCGATAAGTCACCAGCGATTGAAAGAACAGCATTTGAAGGAACGTAAAAGTCTTTGTAAAAATTCACGTAATCTTCCTCTTGCGCTGCATTTAAATGCTCCATATCTCCAATTGGAACCCAACTGTAAGGGTGATTTTGGAAAACTTTTTTGCACATCGTTGCTAAAAAAGAACCGTAAGGTTGATTGTCATTACTTTGACGTTTTTCTTCTTTAACAACTTGTCGTTGTGTTTCAATACCCGTTTTATCAACTCTTGCATGCAATAATCGTTCACTTTCCATCCATAATCCAAGTTCTAACTGATTCGATGGAAGAATTTCGTAGTAGTATGTTCTGTCTTGTGAGGTATTTGCGTTAAGTGTTCCGCCATTTTTTTCTACTATTTTAGCATACTCACCACGACCAATATTTTTTGATCCTTCGAACAAAAGATGCTCAAAAAAGTGGGCGAAACCAGTTCTGTTTGATTTTTCATTTTTTGAACCCACATGGTAAGCAATCGAAACAGCAACAATAGGTACAGTTCGATCCTCGTGTAAAATCACGTGCAAACCATTAGGTAAATCGTATTCTACAAAATTGATTTTTGAACCAGATGCAGTCTTTTCAATTGATTTTTGTTCAATTTTAGTTGGAATGGTTGTTTTTTGTGCCCAAACAGGATGAAGGGTAACCACTGATGCAATTGCAATTAAAGAGTGTTTCATGTTTTTACTTTTTTGAATCTTTATTCTATATGTTAACAGTTTCTTAATACGATCAATTAAACAATGATTGCAATTAGTCTGTATGCAACAAAAGAAATAAAACTCTATCGCTCGTTTATTAATTATTTTAATTTAATGGTATTCAGTTTTTTAATGTTTAAAAAGTGGTAAAATTTACGCTGCCGCTTTTAAAAAACATCCAAATATACATAATAAAGAATAATTACGAATACTTTGGAATTCTTCGTTTGAATAGATATTCATTCAAGACCAACGTTTCTCTATTTAATTCTATATTTTAGAATAATTTAGTCATTATTTTGTGTATTTCTTTTTTCTGTTTGTGAAAAAGTACCAGAGAGTTTATAGTCTTAACTTTTTATTAAGCATCTAAATTTGCGATTCAATTTTAAAACTATAATTTATGACTGTTTATAAAAATATCCTTTTACCTGTTTTGTTGTTAGTGTCTTTTTTTATTTTAAGCTTAGATGAACCTGTAGCAACTGAATCACGAGAGATTGGACAAGCTTCTTATTACGCAAATCATTTCCATGGAAGAAAAACATCTTCAGGTGAATATTTTAATCAAAATTTACTAACTGCCGCTCACAAAACATTGAAGTTTGGAACCATTGTGAAAGTGACCAATCTATCTAATGACTCTATTGTTTTTTTAAAAATTAATGATCGATTGGGAAGGTCTTCCCACAGAGCTATCGATGTAACAACAACTGCTGCAAAAAAACTAAATTTTCTACGTAAAGGAGTTGCTAAAGTAACCATTGAAAAAATTTAACAGTGCTTGCTTCTCTTACTGTAATTGATCTCTCCACAGTATTGGCAGGACCTTCTGTTGGGATGTTTTTTGCAGAACTTGGGGCAAAAGTAATTAAAGTAGAACATCCAACAATAAAAGATGTAACAAGGAGTTGGAAACAATCAGAGGAATCCGCTTCATCTTTATCATCCTATTTTTCGAGTATAAATTACAAGAAATCTTATCGAACGTTGGATCTATTAAATCCTAATCAACGTTTAGAATTTGATTCGTTGTTACAAACAGCAGATATATTAATATCTAACTTCAAACGGGAAGATTATAAAAAATTTCAACTTACAAAACCGGATTTATGTTCGAAATATCCTTCCTTAATTCATGCAAAGATATCTGGTTTTGGAGAAGCATCTGATCGCGTTGCCTACGATTTAATTCTGCAGGCAGAAACAGGATTTATGTCAATGAATGGCACTCAAGAAAGTGGCCCTGTAAAAATGCCTGTTGCACTAATTGATGTACTTGCTGCGCATCAGCTAAAGGAAGCGATATTGATTGCTCTTCTGCAAAGAACTGTTTCTGGTAAAGGAGCTGAAGTTCATGTTTCATTATACAATGCAGCTGTTTCAAGTTTGATCAACCAAGCATCTTCCTATCTTATGAATAATAACGTTCCAAAAAGAATAGGTTCATTGCATCCCTCAATTGCTCCTTATGGTGAAATTTTCGAAACTAAGGATGGTTCACTTTTAACTTTTGCGATAGGGAGTGATCGACAATTTCAAAAATTATTGGTTAAATTAGGTTTAAATGAATTCATAAATGATTACCAATTTATTTCTAATATAGTACGTGTTCAACACCGTGCTCAATTGTTTGATTTATTAAATAATAAGATAAAACAATTTTCGTCACAAGAATTGTTAGAATGGTCACAGAATGAGAATGTGCCATGTGGTAAAATTAAATCATTGGATGAAGTTTTTGATGGAGTAGAGGCACAGCAATTGGTGCGATCTGAGATGATTGAAGGAACAGAGACAAAACGTGTAACTTCTATTGCTTTTAATTTATCTTCTTTTTAATAGTTTCGTTAGTTCAAAACTGAGTTATATTCTGTGT
>CAMCQL010000211.1 GCA_945877005.1 Chryseobacterium gleum | reverse complement strand
GAAGAACAGTTCATTGAAAAAGCGAAATTAATCAAACGCTACGGTGCGGCAGTCATTGTAATGGCTTTTGACGAGTTGGGTCAAGCAGATTCTTTTGAACGCAGAGTTGAAATCTGCAAACGCTCCTACGATATACTAGTGGAAAAAGTAAAGTTTGATAAGTACGACATCATCTTTGATCCAAATATTTTTCCAGTTGCTACTGGAATGGAGGAACACAACAACAATGCGGTTGACTTCTTTAGAGCGACAGAATGGATTCGTAAAAATCTTCCTGGAGCACACGTAAGTGGTGGGGTTTCGAATGTTTCTTTTTCATTTAGAGGAAACGATAAAGTGCGTGAAGCGATGCATTCTGCATTTTTGTACCACGCCATTCAAGCAGGGATGGATATGGGGATTGTAAATCCTACAATGTTGGAAGTTTATTCTGCAATCGATTCTGACTTACTTCAGTATGTGGAAGATGTTTTGTTAAATCGAAGAGAAGATGCCACAGAGCGCTTATTGGAGTATGCTGAAACAGTAAAGGGGGATGGCAAGAAAAAAGAAGTTGATTTATCTTGGAGAGATGTCTCTGTTCAAGAACGTTTAGCGCACGCTTTGGTAAAAGGTATCGTTGAATTTATTGATGAAGATACCGAAGAATGCCGAAAGTTATATTCGCGACCAATTGAAGTCATTGAAGGACCATTAATGGATGGGATGAATATAGTGGGTGATTTATTTGGTAGTGGAAAAATGTTTTTACCTCAAGTAGTGAAATCTGCTCGGGTTATGAAAAAAGCGGTGGCTTATTTACTTCCTTTTATTGAAGCTGAAAAAGATGGAAAACAAGCGTTTTCAGGAAAAATTTTAATGGCGACAGTGAAAGGAGATGTGCATGACATTGGAAAGAATATTGTGGGAGTGGTATTGGCGTGCAATAATTATGAAGTGATAGACATGGGGGTAATGGTTCCTGCTGATAAAATTATTCAAAAAGCCATTGAAGAAAATGTAGATGTAATTGGATTAAGTGGTTTGATTACTCCATCGTTGGATGAAATGGTGACGCTGGCAAAAGAAATGGACCGTGCTAATTTAGACATCCCGCTGATGATTGGAGGTGCAACCACTTCAAAGGTCCATACCGCTGTTAAAATTGAACAAAGTTATACGAAAGGTCAAGCAGTTCATGTATTAGATGCTTCTCGCGCTGTAACGGTGGTTGAAAGCTTATTAGGTCATAAAAAAGAAATGTTTATTTCAGACCTAAAAGCTGATTATGAAAGAATTCGAATTCAACATCAAAAGAGTAGAGGTGCTAAACAATTGTTATCGCTCGAAGATGCTCGAAAAAATAAATTTAATATTGATTGGAAACAAGAGGAGATTACGACTCCTAAAATTAGTGGAAGACAAGTGATGAATAATTTCCCGTTGCACGAAATTGTTCCTTACATCGATTGGTCTCCATTTTTTCAAACGTGGGATTTACATGGAAGATATCCTGCGATTTTAACTGATGAAGTAGTTGGAGAAGTTGCAACAAAATTGTTTTCTGATGCACAATTGATGCTAAAAAAAATGATAGAGGAGCAATGGGTATCTGCAAACGCTGTGGTAGGAATTTTCCCTGCTAACTCAATTGGTGATGATATTGAAATATATACGGATGAATCAAGGTCTGAAGTGTTATTAATACAACATTCCTTACGCCAACAAACTAAAAAAGCAGAAGGCCAGCCAAACATAGCACTCGCAGATTTTGTGGCACCGAAAGAAAGCGGAATCAAAGATTATGTTGGGGCATTTGTTGTTACTACGGGTACTGGATTGGACGAACATGTTGCTCGATTTGAAGCCGATCTTGACGATTACAATGCAATAATGGTCAAGGCTTTGGCGGATCGATTAGCGGAAGCATTTGCAGAATGTATGCATGTAAAAGTCCGAAAAGAAATTTGGTCGTATGCACACGATGAAAACTTATCCAACGATGAGTTAATCAAAGAATCGTACAGAGGTATTCGTCCAGCACCAGGTTATCCAGCGTGTCCGGATCATACTGAGAAAATCGGGCTATTTGAATTGTTAAATGCAACAGAAATTACAGGTGTTTCATTAACGGAGAGTTTAGCGATGTTGCCTGCAAGTTCTGTAAGTGGGTGGTATTTTGCACATCCACAAGCAAAGTATTTTGGTTTAGGTAAAATAACAGAAGAACAAATTGAAGACATCGCACGACGTAAAAAAATAGACTATTTAGAAATGGAACGTTGGTTGGGTAGTGTTTTGAATTAGGTTTAAACACTTGGATTTATTAAATTTGCTGTTGTTTAAATTTAACAAGAGAAATGCGGTTTCTACTTCTTTTATATTGTGTGGTTCTAAATTTAGTGTTAGTTGCACAGGGTATGAAAGCAAGTTTTTCTTCCTCTTTAAATCGAGTTTGTGTTGGTAATCAGGTTTCTTTTACCAATAGCTCTTCAGCAGGTAATTCTCCAATAGTTTCTTCTACATGGGATTTTGGTGATGGGCAGGTTCAAAACTCAAGTGGCGCGTCAGGTATTTCACATGCGTATGCTAAACCTGGAAAATACAATGTGACACTTGTAGTCATTGCTGCAAGTGGTGTAACTGCTGCATCAGGTCAAACGACTTTTGTTGAAGTATTTGATTTCCCTAAGGCTTCTTTTGACATTGGCGGTAATTTTTGCCAACTACCTGCCGAAGTGATTCCAACGAATACATCCGTAACAGCTTCAGGAAACACGTACAATTGGAATTTTGGAAACGGTGTTTCTTCTGCTGAAGCTTCACCACAAAAAGTGACTTATACTTCTACTGGGACTTTCACTATTTCGTTGACAATTTCAAATTCCGGACCGGGTTGTTCTTCAACATTTTCAAAAAAAGTAACGATTCATGATTATCTTGGTTCGATCACTGGAAATAGTGAAAAGTGTGCAAATGACGTGGTACAACTGGTTGGTAGGGCCAATAAGAAAGTAGACAATTATTCGTGGAATTTTGGAAATGGTGTAGGGAGTGGAGAGAACAATGACACTGTGAAGTATGCGTATCCAAAACCTAAAAATGCGTATGTTGCCTCATTAACAATCACAAATAATGAAATCGGATGCCAGCATACAAGTTTTTTTAAAGTAAATGTTTTACCATTGCCAAATCCAGGTATTGCAGTAAATCAAAAAAAGGTATGTCCTAATTTCCCTGTTCAATTTTCAACAAATGCTCCAGGCGGTTCAAATTTTTCATGGAGTTTTGGGGATGGTCAATCGTATTCTGGTAAAAATCCACCACCACATACTTATACTTCAGAGGGAAAGTTCAGCGTCACGCTTAGCCAAAAAGGAAGCAACGGGTGTTCTGGCTCAACAACGGTCAATCAAATTGTAGAAGTATTTAATCCAAAAGCATTGTTCGAGTCGGATACTGCAGGAGGATGTACACCGTTAGC
>CAMCQL010000210.1 GCA_945877005.1 Chryseobacterium gleum | reverse complement strand
AAGCCATATTACGAACCATCATCCAAGACGTAAAAAATCTACGGTTTATATTTAGCGGAAGTAAAAAACACATTTTGACCGAAATATTTGGAAATAGTAAACGACCTTTTTATGCAAGTACACACATCGAATATTTAGATTTCATACCTGTAGAGAAATACAAAGCTTTTATTATAAACCACTTTGAAAAAAACAACCGGAAAATAACAGAAGAAGACGTCGATTTCATTTTAACCTGGACAAACCGTCACACCTACTTTGTTCAGATGGTTTGTAACCGAGTTTTTGCTTCTGGAAAAAGAAAAATTAGCCGTTCAGACATTTTAATGCAATGTGATAAAATCCTAAAAGACCAGGAAGTATTTTTTTACCAGTACCGAAATTTACTCTCCCAACAACAATGGAGTGTGCTAAAAGCCATTTCAAAAGAAGAAAAGCTTTACCAATACACCGGAAAAGAATTTTTAGCAAAATATAAATTCACGAACGCTTCAGCTGTAAAACGATGTGTGGATGCATTACTTGAAAAAGAAATGATCTATCAAGAAAACGATGAGCATGGAACATTCATACGAACCTACGATGTATTTTTACAAAAATGGTTTTTAAATAAATAATATGAAACCACACTCCTTTTGAAATTATGAATAAGACTACCCTCAAATTCAAAAAGCCCTTATCGCTCGTACATTAAACAAAAAATTCTTACCATAATTTGTTGCACCACCGTTATAAAAACTAAAAAACCAGGAGGTACTTCCACTATAACCTGTCGACGACCAATAATGTTTCCGTTCAAATCCTTTAGTTTTTTCTAATTTATCTCCATCTAATGTTTTATCAATAATATCTCTTACTGCATAAATCATTTGTAATTCTCTTAGGGATGGCAAATACCAATCTTTATGTCCATCATTTGTGTATTCATAGCACAACTTAGAGGCGGTGCCTTTTTCTGCACCCGCTTTAATCATTGCATTTGAAGTAGAACGACCATTAATAGCATCTTTAAAACCATAATAATCAACACCCATAAGTCCCCATTTGGCATTTTTACTCAAATCATGTAGACTTGTAATCAAACCATGTTGATTCCCCAATGAATCTTGACTTAGATGAAAAATAATTCCTCCACCAAACAATTCACCGATAAAACGTCTAACAATTGTTTTTGTAGTAACACTAAATCGAAAAGTGCTTGTTAAGCCTTTTGCAACATTAGCGATATCACGAGAGATGTCAAATGCATATTTATCACCACCATTTGGATCAACATCTAGTCGAATAAACAAACCTCCCTTTCCAACATCAAGACTAGAAAATTTGCCAAACAACACATAACCTAATCCTACATCAATCGTGATATTTCCTATTTGATTTGTTTTACCTATTAATTTTTCAGAATATACCAAATCTCCTTTTTGATCAACTTTATAAATTGACACTTTTATTCCAAGGCTTTTGTTTTTAATAAGTAATTTAGCCGGAGTCATTACCAATGTAGAATAAGTCAAAGTCTTAACGGTTGTAGTTTGTGACAATACTGAAAAAGTACCTTTAAAAACTATAAATAGTAATATAAAGATTGAATACTTTTTAAGCTTTGTCATAAAACAAACAATTCCATCATTAATCATGCAACCTTACCTGAAAATTATTTTTTTCTAACAATTGTCAAACCATCTCGAATTGGCAACATTATATTCTCTACACGTAAATCATTCTGAACAAATTGATTGAATGTAACAATTGCTAATGTATCTCTATCGTAATTATCTGAATCGTCACATACTTTTCCAGACCATAAAACATTATCTGCAATTATATATCCTCCTGAAGGCAAATATTGTATGACAAATTCATAATAGTTCAGATAGTTATTTTTATCTGCATCGATAAAAACGAAATCATAGTTTGGTTCAATGTATGGTAATAATTCCAATGCATTTCCTAAACGGTAATCTATTTGATGAGCCCTCCCCGATTTCTCAAAAAAAGATCGTGTAAAATCTTCTAATTCTAAATTGCAATCAATGGTTGTGATTTTTCCAGTTTCATCCATTCCTTCAAGAAATGACAAAGAAGAATAACCTGTATAAGTACCTATTTCTAAAATATGTTTGGGTTGTATCATTTTGACAAACATCGTTAATAATCGCCCCTGAAAATGACCACTCAACATTCTCGGTTGGAGTATTTTTATATGAGTTTGTCGGTTTAACTCAGAAAGTAATTGAGGTTCTGAGCTTGTATGTTCACAAACGTATTGATCTATTTTATCGCTTATAAACTCCATTTATTATTGATTTGAAATCCATTTTTGAAATTTACTGGCATTTTTTTGGTGTGTTTTATAGTCTACAGCAAAATCATGTAATCCTAAATAATTTGGTTGCGCACACATAAAAATATAGTCGTTTTTAGCTGGATTTAACACAGATTCGACAACTTCTGTAGGAGGAATGCAAATAGGCCCAGGAGGTAATCCTTCGTATTTATAGGTATTGTACGGACAATCCCTTTCTCTATGTTCAAATGTTAGGCGTTGAACTCCCTTCAATGCATCTCCCCAACAAAACTTGAAGGTTGGGTCTGACTGTAATTTCATTCCTTCTTTTAATCGATTAAGATAAAGTCCTGCAATTGTTTTCCATTCACTGGAATTTTTAGATTGTTCAGAATAGACGATACTTGCCAATGTTACTGCTTCGAATGGCTTTTTCATTCCAATTTCATTTAATTGTTGCATTCTTAATGGAGTCCAAAAAGCAATATATTGCGCTTTCATTCGTTGAACAAACGATTTAGCATCCGTATCATAAAACATTCGATATGTATTCGGGAAAAATAAAGCAGGTACAGTCTCTTCTGTTAACTTTAACTCTTTTAAAAACGAAGGAGCGTGAACAAAATTAATTAACTCAGAACTGTCCAACATCAATAATTTGCTAACCTTTCCCGCTAAATCGTATACATCTCTGCAATTGTTAAAAGTGACTTCTACTTCTTGCTCAGCATTTCCATTTCCAGCATTATTCAATGTAAAACCGTTTAACAAAGTTCTATAAGAAGTACCAGGCTCAATTACATACATACCCGTAGCTAATGATTTATCATCCAGATTTTTATAATCACCAACCTTCATAAATGAGGTTTTATCTTGAATAATCTTCAACGCATACAATTGATCTGTTAATCCTTTTAATCCATCTTTTGAATTAAACACAAAATTTATATTTTTAGAGTTAACAGAAGTCTTTCTTCCCGCTAAAAAAACGCCAACTTTTGGCAATACAATCACACTGATACCTATGATTACAACAGCTGCAATCCCTAAAATTACTTTCTTAGACATAATTGATAAATTCTTTCGTTAACCCTTTTATTCTTATCTTTAAACCACTCTTTCCTTATTCCCACTAATTCAAACCCCGAATCTTCGAAGACTTTAATACTTGAAATATTATCTTCA
>CAMCQL010000209.1 GCA_945877005.1 Chryseobacterium gleum | reverse complement strand
GGTAGCTAAATTAAAAATGGAGCAAGAACAATTGAGAATTGAAGAGGAAAAGCGCGCAAAGGAAGATGAAATGAAAAGAGAAATCATGGTTAAAAATGCACGTTTAGAAAGAAACTTTCCGGCATATACCGAAGCTGTGGTTGTAATAAATAGATCTTATTTTTATGCAGGACCTGATGTTGCTACTAAAAAACCAACTAAATTCATTGTTAGTGGAGATATTTGTACTGTAATTCGGACTAGAAATGGGTTTGGTTACATCGATTATTACAATGGCGCAAGTGGAAAAACAACTTCAGGATGGATTGATCTAAAAGATCTTGAACCGCTTGACGCAAATTACGATTATTAATTCTCTTAGAGTTAATAATTATATAGCATCATTCGTTAGAGTCAATAGGTTCCGTTTTATCGCCTCTCAATGCTCTTAGGCGTTTCCTTGCTTCAACTCCATATAAACTACCTTTGTACGCGAAAAGGATTTTTTTATAATTTTCACTTGCCTTCACAGCATCGTTGAGGTAAGTTTCGTAAATGTTTCCTAATTGGAACAGTGCATCATCGGCTAGAATGTCTTGTGAGTAGGATGTCAATAATCGATTAAGGTAAGTTATTGCTTCGTTCCATTTTCCTTGTTGTTGAAATGCTAAAGATTTACGTAATAAGATTTCATCGTTCAATCCATGGTAAGGGAAGGCGCCCATTATTGAATCATACAAAATAAAGGCTTCATTGTATTGACGTTGTTCCAATAAAAGATCTGCTTTTGCAAATTGTCGCATTGCGGTATAATTACTGTCAAGGCCATAATTGTCAGTAATTAATAATGATAATTTCAATGCGTCATTTGCAATGAATTTAGAGGTTGATTCTTTTAAAACATCCAATTGTGTTTGGGCAAATTTGAAGTCACCATCGTAGTAAAAAATGCGTGCGTTTTTGAATTTGGCTTCAGATCCAATTGTTTCAAACTTAAAGTCGGTATCAATTTGCATGTACAGTAAGGATGCTTCCCAGATTTCGTCCTTAACGACATATAAATCGGCAAGTAGCATTTTTGTTTCTGCCAATTGGACTCCGGACAAGCCGGGTGTTTTTAGAGCGGATTGTAGAAGCTCTATTCCTTTTGTGCTGTTTTGAGCATAAAAACCATAGAGATAAGCCAGTTCAATGATCGAAGAAATGGTGTTTTTTGTTTTACCTAGTTTTGTCAATGAAGCCTCGTATTCGTTAATTACAGATGCTATTTTTTCATTCGTCAAGTTTCGGGTAAATGTTACTTCTTGATAATACGAAGTCAGGTAATTTTGTTCTGCAACAAAATAGAGGTAGTTGTCTTTGCTTAGTTCGGTTATATAACGAAATCCTTTTCGAGCTAACTCAAAGTGCTTGTTTTCTAGTAAAACTGTACAAAGCTCAAACACTCTATTTCCACTTTCATTGAATCTTTTATCCATGGATTGTGCAAAATTTAAAGCGAATTCAAATTGTTTTTGTTGGGTGTAAAACCATAGAAGCATTTCTGAATGGATCAGCTCACTTTTTCTTTTTTGCGCACGATCGATTAATTCTTCCTTTAATTGTTCAACAGAAGGATCGTTTGTGTTCTCAAAGTCAAAATAGGAACTTAAGGCAGACTTAATGTTTAATATAAATTCAGGCTGAATGTCAATGAGGTCTAAAAGTTCGATCATTGCTTTTTCTTTCTGATTATTTGAGAAATAGTAATCAGCAAATTGAAGATTGAGTGGGTAAGAGAGTTTTAGTTTTTTTCTTGCCTTTTCTAGTAATTCAAGGTTTTGAGAAGTTTTGCCTTTCGCTTTAAATTCTTTGTAGAGTTCAATTACAGCTTCAGGTGAAGTCGAATTTTCTTCGATGAGCTCTTCTGATAATTTTTTTGAGAGTTTTAATTCTTTTTGTTGTTCGTAAAAATCGATCAAAAGCAACTTGTATTCAATGATTTCAGGCGCTTTATTGATTTGTTTTTTTAGAAGTTTTTCTGCTTCTTTTGTGCGTTCATTTTTGACCAAACAAACGTAATACCTTGTGAAATTAAATTTATTATTTTCCTTATTGAATTCTCGTTCACAATAATTCATTGCTTTTACGAAATCGCCACTACTGTAATAATATTGGGCGAGTTGTTGGTCCGTACTTTGCTGTGCATTTAGAACTGCACTTAGGAGAAAGAAAATGAAAAAAGAAACTATTTTTTTCATTTATTTAACGGAAAGTTTATCTGCAAAAGCTTTGATAGCAGGATGAATTTTAAGAAACGATTCAATGCCTTCTTTTTGTAGTTTTTTTACATTTGACAATAATGTTTCTAATTCTTGTACTTTATTTTTTTCAAAGGAGAGATTTTGTTCGTATTTGTCTCTATCTCCGTTGCCTTTTTGTATGTCTTTTGTTAAATTTTCGATGCTGTTTTTGATGGCTTGTGAACCGAAAAGAAATTTTTCATCGTAGGCTTCTATAGACGTGAGTTTACGATAGGTTTTTCTGTAAAGATCAATTTTTTTTGCAATGTCTAAAGACAAGGTATCATCACCTATTTTGGTCTTAATTACGTCTGACGTTTGATTTATCGCGTAGATGATTTCTGAGAGGGTATCTTTTTTCAACTCTTCAAAAACTATTTGGATACTATCTACACGTTGTGATAAATGAGACAATTCAGAAAGTTGGTTTTTCTTTGAAAAATCAACACAACTTGCACAACAAATTATAACAATCGAAAGAATACTTAACTTTATCATGTCTAAATACAATTACTTAGGAATCCAAATATACAAATTATTATTCGTTGATATCGCTTGGAAAAGTACCGTTTGACTTTTGTTTTTCAATTTCTGAGTCTACATAGTTGAGTTCGCTATAAAAATCCTCTCCATACGCTCTGATTAAGGGCTCTTTTAAGAATTTGTAAACTTTTACATCCAATTGCTCGCCGCATGTACATGCTCCAGCACAGATGTCCCATGTATTGTAATTGATGGCTTCAAAAGTAGGATATTTTTTAGATCGAATGGGGTAAAGATGACATGAAATTGGTTTTTTGAAGTCAATCTTTCCACTTTTATGTGCTTGTTCTATAGCGCAAAGTGCAATTCCTTTATCGTTAAATGCAACAAAAGCACATTCTTTTTCATTCACCAATGTAGTTACAGGAGAATTGTCCCAATCCATATAGAATACGCCTGTTGCATTTACTGCATCAATGCCTTCTTTTCGCATGTAGGGTGCTATAAATTCAAGGTTTTCTTCCAAAATATCCACTTCCTCAAATGTTAAAGGAGCACCCGCGTCACCTTCAATACAACACGCGCCTTTACAAGCGTTTAAATCGCAAACAAATTTCTTTTCGAAAATATCTAGGGAAACAACTTTGTCTTGAATTTCTATTAACATTGATTTATTTTTCCTGCAAAGTTACGCTTTTCATTCTTTCAATGTGCGTAAAACAAACGATGACTGAACATTTCCTAT
>CAMCQL010000208.1 GCA_945877005.1 Chryseobacterium gleum | reverse complement strand
TTTAATCCCATCATTTGGTAGGTGAAATACACCACCTCACCATTCGATGGGTCAAAGACAAACATTGATTTATTCAACGTGATTCCAGGTTGATAGTAGTAATATTCTGTGCTTTTTGCTTTGATAACTTGCTCAATTTTTTCTTGTGTGCAAATTTCGAAACGGTGAGGGTAAAGACCAGCGATATCTGCTTTAGTTAATTTTCCTAATATGTAATCAGGAAGAAGTAAGGTTCTATTTTTAATGTTTTTAGATTTAGAATTGTATATTTCTTGGAGCGCTTTGGCAATGTTCAAAGGATTTCCTTTGATGTTCTTTTTTTGAATTAGATCGATTGTTTGACACATTGATTCAAGCATGTTTTTTACTCTATATCCACAGTCTAAATTGTTCCCTTCGTTTAGAAAATGGTTGATCGGACAATAAGCAATCATATCTTCATAATCATAGGCTTTTAACGATTTTTTTCCGCCATTGAAAAATGCCAAGTAATGGTAAGATTGAGTTATATTTTTAGTTTCAATGGTAACAGGTAAAATAAATGAAGAAGATTTATCACTTATTTTTTTATCAAATTCTTCTTTCGAAATAACATCGTAAGGAGTTAATTTCCAAGAATCCTTAAACGCTTGCAATAATTCAGAATCGAATTTTTCGTTACCAGTTTTTACAATAAAGGTTTTGGATGCTTTAAAACTGATAAATTTTTCATCTTTATAATCAACTGCACTAAGTTGAGATTGAACACTTAGAGCAAAAGTGCTGCACAACAAAAAAGAAAATAATTTTTTAACTAACATGACAATAATATTTTAAATTTGCGCAAAAATAATTATAAATTATTTCATTATCAATTGATTTCAAATGAATTATTCCATAAAACAGTATTTATTCTTTTTTTTTACAATTTTATTCGTTTCGTTTAATTCTCATAGTCAGTATGAACATACTACTCTACTTAGAACTAGTCCTAGTCAAGCGAAGGTGTTTATTGGTAAAAATGCAATTGGAACTACTCCTTTAGAACTTTCCAAATTAAAAATTGATGATACATTAAGAATTGAATCAGAGGGGTATGAAACGGTATTTCTGCTTTTTTTTGAAAATAAGAGAGGAAACTCGTTTCCTGCAACATTGGAAGAAAGCAATTCATTTATTATGAGTTACGATAAAAGAGAAGATTTTTACGATATTCCGAGTGGAACAATTATCATGCGTAAAAAAATTCCTGAATACGACTCAAAAATTATGGTAGCCATTGATACACCACGTTTGGATTTACCCGAAAAATATGAATTTGGAAGAATTAATGGAAGTAAAACACTTTTTAAAGGGGATGATTTCTACCGTTATTTAGGGTATCCTCAAAATATGGAAGTCCAATTAATCAATTCTTCTCATGATACTTATTTAGACGCAATGTTTTACACAAATAACACGAAGGATGAGGCAACTTTGTATCTTCCCAAAGTGATTTTAAAACCTGTGATTAAGAAGTTGAATTTCAATTTAAAAGGCAAATTATTACGTGATTATAAAGGCCCTTGTGTGATGGAGTGTGAATGGTTGGTTTCAGATATTTCCCAACCTTCAAAGGTCTTGGCGAAATTTCCAATCAGTACTCAAATTTATAGAACTGGTAATAATTATGAACTTATTCTTCATCAGTTAATTTTTGAGTCAAAACGTGATTTGTTAGCGAATGACACACTTTTTGATTTTTTAAATAAATTAGAGAAAAATTACTTAAATCGTTCTAAAATAAGTCAACCATTGTCCTTAATTCCTTCAAAACCTTTAGTTTATTCATCTACTAAAGAAATGTTGAGGGATGTGATTGCCGGAGTAGTAACAGTTGAAACAGAAAGTTCATTTGGGAGCGGCGCTATTTTATCTAGCAATGGATACATTGTGACAAATTATCATGTAATTGGTACTTCTGATAAAATCTACGTCAGACTTGGTAAAGAGAAAAAAGTGCTTGCTGAAAAAGTACGGGTGAACAAAGATTATGACCTTGCTTTGCTTAAAATTAGCGGAGAAAATTTTAAAGCATTGCAATTGGGAAACAGTGAGCAATCTGCTACTGGAGATGAAATCTATGCCGCAGGGACTCCTTTAGACAAAACATTGGGCCAAACGATTACTCGTGGAATCATTAGTGGGTATCGTAATTGGAACGGTGTGAATTTTATTCAGAACGATGTAAGTGTAAATTCAGGCAATAGTGGAGGTCCTTTGCTCAATGAACAAGGACAGATTATCGGTATTACAACCATGAAATTAGTTGGAAAAGGCATCGAGGGAATTAGTTTTGGGATACCAGCAAATGTTGTAAAGGAAGTTTTAAATATTGAATTTAAGTAACTATTCAGAAATAGATTCAATTTTAGATGGTTTAACTTACAAAACTTGAATTCAATTAGTAACATCCATTTTTCTTTTAATGTTAATTTGAGTCAGCTAATCGAATTCAAAAATAAATCCAAACATTCGCTACAAATCGCATTGAAAATTGGCGCCCAACTTTTACTGGTCCGATTTTAATTAGTTATAGATGGTGTTAACAGTAAAGATTATTAAACGCGAATTTATGTTTTTTCTGATTGTTTCAAATAAATAACAAAATTCAATAAAATAAACCTATTTATTTGTAAATTCGTCGCACTATTAATATGTTCTTAAAACATGGATAAAGTATCATACGTAGGTAATGCAGATGTAACTGCCATTGATTATTTGTATCAATCGTACCTAAAAGAACCTCAAAGTGTTGATTTGGGGTGGCAAAAGTTTTTTGAAGGGTTTGATTTTGCGCGAACGAACTTCGAAGATAAAGGCGAAATTCCAGATAATTTTCAAAAAGAGTTTAAAGTTATCAACTTAATCAATGGATACCGTACACGCGGACATTTGTTTACTAAAACGAATCCTGTTCGCGATCGTAGAAAGTATGAGCCAACTTTGGACATAGAAAATTTCGGATTGGTTTCAGAAGACTTAGAGAAAGTTTTTCAATCGGCGACTCAAATTGGCTTAGCTCCTTCTACCTTACGAGAGATTATTGCGCACTTAGAAAATACCTATTGCCAATCCATCGGCATTGAGTTCATGTACACACGTGAGCCAGAAAGATTGGAATGGATTAAAAATAAAATTGAATTAAAAAATCGTCCAAAATACGATGCGGTTAAGAAGATTGAAATATTTTCTAAATTAAATCAAGCTGCAAGTTTTGAAGCTTTTCTAGGAAAAAAATACGTTGGTCAAAAACGTTTTTCTGTTGAAGGAGGAGAGGCGTTGATTCCTGCGTTAGATACGTTGATTCAGAAAGGTGCAGAATTGGGGATTGAGTATTTTGTGATGGGAATGGCGCATCGAGGTCGTTTGAACACATTGACTAACATCTTTGAAAAACGTCCGCAAGATATTTTCTGTGAGTTTGAGGGTAAAGAGTTTGAATTTGAAGGAAATTTTGACGGTGATGTGAAATACCACCAAGG
>CAMCQL010000207.1 GCA_945877005.1 Chryseobacterium gleum | reverse complement strand
TCCTGAACCCCCAACTAAAATTACTTGATCTTTAGTTTCAAACAAGTTAGCGCAAATTTCTCTTGCTTTTAGTGAAAAATCTGAAGTATTAAATTCATCTAAAACAGAATGACTTGAAATAAAATGATGCTTAACTGTTTTTAGTTCCTGAATGCTAGGTCGAGCAGTTCCAATTATCATTTCTTGATAAAACTGCCTAGAATCTCCAGAAATAACTTCCGTATTAAAATGCTTTGCTAAAGATATTGAAAGAGCTGTTTTACCAGATGCAGTGGGCCCCTGAATAATAATTAATTGTTTTCTTACCTCCACGATTGGTATTTCGAATAAATAATTCTCACATAAGCAACCGCTCCACCACGATAAGCACCACATCTAATATCAGATGACTTGTAAATTTTTGGGTCAGATAATTTTTTTATCATTAATGCAACATTATTATCCCAAAGTAACGGATTTAACCCTTTTTTCACAGTTAACTTTTGAGCATCTTGAATATGGCATTTACCAGCATTATAAGATGCTAGAGTAAACTTAATTCGTTCTTCAGAATTAGGAATATTGCTCCAAGAAAGATAAATTTTGTTCAGAGATTCAATTGCAGCGTCAATTTGTTTTTTTGGACTTGAATTTGGAGTAATACCATAAACTCGACCAATTCTAGGCATAAATTGCATTAATCCAAAAGAACCTCCAGGGCCAACAGCATCTAAATTAAATCGTGATTCTTGATATGAAATAGCAGCCAACATCTTCCAATCCCAACTATATTTTTTTGCTGCACTTTTAAACAAATCATCATAAGGAGAAAGGTTTTCTTTTGGCCAATAATTTGTTACAATTGGTTTTATATCATTATAATCAAAATACTTTTTCTTTAATTGAGTAAATTCATCGGTTTTACAATATTTAATCAAAAATTGATTTAATTCTTTTTTTAAATTTGGACTACCAGAACGTAAAGCAAAAGCTATCTTTTGCTCAATTGATATTTTTACATCAATATTTAAATTTGATTTCGAATTACTACATAATCTAGCTAAATTTTCGTGAGCAAGTGTGTAGTTAATTTCTTTATTAGCTACTTTTTGAATTAAATCTTCAGTAATAGGGTCATCTTCAAATGTCCTTATATTTATTTTAGTGC
The DNA here is from genome assembly GCA_945877005.1 of Chryseobacterium gleum. GTDB lineage: Bacteria > Bacteroidota > Bacteroidia > Flavobacteriales_D > Crocinitomicaceae > CANHVK01. The sequence goes on along the minus strand of CAMCQL010000207.1, from coordinate 2,358 downwards.
CAATTTCCTCTTCAAGTGCAATTAATCTTTTTTCAAAACAAGAATTCTTCTGGACATAGATGTTTTTTTTTCCAAGCTCTAAAGGAGATTTAACTCTATTATTTCCATCTCTTTGTATTAAAACTTGTTCTGAAAAATAAAATGGCAAAGAATAATCTATCGTTTTAGAATTAGACAATGAAATAGCAAGATTAGCTGCCGCAATATCACCCTCTTCATTGTGTAATAAACGAAATAAATCATTTGAATTCGAAACAACTTTAATCTCCAATGGAAGACAGATTGATTGTGCAAAAGCTTTTAATATCTCAAATTCAAAGCCAAGTTTTTCACCTTTTTGTTCATAGAATGAAAGAGAGTTGTTCTCAATTAAAATCGTTAACTTACCTTTCCTTTTAATTTGCTCTAAATCAATTTTAGTTTTTTTATTGTCTAAAATAGAAGAGCAAGATGAAGAAAAGATTATCAAAACAATAAAAAACAATCTCAATTTCAATATCTTAGCTTTTGATTACAGAAATTAAATACGAGTAATAAACATTATTGTTTCATTTTATACATTTAACTTATTATTTGTCTATTAGATAAATAAATAGCATATTTGAAAACAAGAAAAAAAGTAACTATGAGTATGGAACAAAACGAAATTTACTCAAAAGTAGTGAGGGCAGGTAAAAGAACTTACTTTTTTGATATTAAAGCAACAAAGGCAAATGATTTGTATATCACTTTAACAGAGAGCAAAAAAATCTTAAGTGAAGATGGTGATGGAAGCTTCGAAAAACACAAGATATTTTTGTACAAAGAAGATTTTGAAAAATTCAAAGAAGGATTGAACGATGTTTTAAACAAAATAGAAGAGCTTAAAACAGAAGAATAATTTTTAATTAATATAAATAGTTATAAAAAAAAAATACTATATTTGCACTCTAAAAAAATAGGGGGTTTAGCTCAGCTGGTTCAGAGCATCTGCCTTACAAGCAGAGGGTCGGCGGTTCGAACCCGTCAACCCCCACATAGAATGCCTCACAGAGATGTGGGGCATTTTTGATTATACAAAGCATTGATTTTTTTACTTTTGAATTTTGAGCACTTATCTCCAATTTAAATTACACCTTCAACTAATACCATGAAAATGAAAAAATCAGTTTTATTTTTACTCATCTCTCTAATTTCTGTTAGTCAATTATTTGCTCAGTCAACTGAGGATATAGTATCTAATATTAGAATGAATTTCAATAAAGTGAATAGTATGGAAGTTAAAAATCAATCAACAGGTTGTAAAAGTGATACAAGAAGAACTATTAGTAAAGATGGTCTAGGAGAAAATATTAGTTATCCTCAGTCATCAACTCAATGCAAATATCCAAGTGGGTATAAAATTATCACCTCAAAATTTGAGGGCTGGGAATGGGGGGCTACGGTTAAATTTTATTTTAAAAGCGATATTTTGTTTTTTGTTTTTTCCAATTACACAAATGTGATGGGCTTATATGAACATAGAACATACTACAATAATGGAAGAGTGATCAGATTTTTGAGTAAAGATGTTTATAATGTGGAAGGATACGGCACAAGTAATAGGGATGTAACTAAAAACAGTGAAGATTATAATTGGATAAGTGACTTTAATGCGGAAAAGTTAAACCAATCATACAAAATGGTTAAATAGCAATCAAAGATAGCAATTGAGCAAATTATTTTAATACTCTTAGGTATTATATGCTTAATTTTATTCTCTTATGGAAATTACCTAATGAAAAAGAAAAATCTACTAATGATGTTAGCTTTATTTGTTAATGTCATCTTATTTTCACAAAAAAATGATCAGTTTGGACTTGATTCAATTAATAAAAAATTAATTGATAATAAAGGAAAAGGTTTTGACTCTTTAATTGGTTGTAGGAATGTTAGAGTTGTACTAAAAAATCTTGTTTATAGAGGTGGTAATAATAATCCATTATCTGTAATGAACCCCTTAACTTTAGGTACAATAAGTGATCTTAATGATTTAGGATTTAATGATATTAGATATTTATACAGCAAAAATTTTACAAAATATTACCCAATAGAACGATTAGACTCTTTAAAGAACAGTGGTATTAACTATACTTGTATGTCTAGACTTGATTCGACAAATGTATTTAATTTTTTTACTACTGTTCATCAAAAAGTGAATGCAAATTCTGACTCAATGATCTACTTACATTGTTGGAATGGTTGGCACCAGAGCGGATGGATTGCGGCATTAACATTAATTCAGTTTTGTGATTTAGACAACCAAACAGCTATTTCATACTGGGCAAGCAATACCGACAGGAACTATGTTGGGTACGATCGTGTTAAAAAAGGAATAAA
>CAMCQL010000206.1 GCA_945877005.1 Chryseobacterium gleum | reverse complement strand
TTGAAATAGAAAAACAAACTACAATTAGGTTAAAATAGATATATCCTGAGTTTGATTAATAATTAGCAAGACCGTTTCATAAGTTATAAATCGAGGTGGATTAAAACTTTAATACCGGTTCCGATGTCTATGGAATTATTGTTGTAAATGAGGATGTTAAATTTTTAATTCAACAATGAGTTAGGGGTTTTGCAACTGTCTTTAAATAATTGATTTCGGATTTATAACGCTGCTACTTCTCTTTCTTCTTTCCAAAAAATCCACAAGCAGGAGCAGCAGTAATCAAGCATTAATAACACAAAATACGAAAGCAATACAGTCAATCTTTCACAAATAAATGTTGAACTGAACATTCATTTGTGACTCTAATTGAAAAGTTTTGAGTAATTTCAATCAAAAGTTAAATTATTCCAACAATGTCTAAAAACTGGATCATCCAAACACCTCCGTCCAATTCAATCATAGAAGAATTAAAACAAACCCTCTGCATTTCTGATGTTCTCGCTCAAATTCTCGCTCAAAAAGGAATTCACACCTACGATGCCGCAAAGGACTTTTTTAGACCGCGCTTAGATCAATTACACGATCCTTTTTTACTAAAAGACATGGATCGTGCAGTCGCTCGAATTGTGCAAGCGATTGAAAATAAAGAGCGTATCTTATTATTTGGTGATTACGACGTTGATGGCACCTCTGCAGTAGCAGTATTTTGGAATGTCCTATCTCAATACCATGAATTCCTTGATTTTTACATCCCAGACAGATATGTAGAAGGGTATGGAGTAAGTACATTAGGAATTGACCGTGCAAAAGAAGCAGGTGTACATCTTATCATCTCATTGGATTGTGGAATACGTTCCTTAGATAAAGTTGAATATGCTAAAACATTGGGAATTGATTTCATTGTGTGCGATCACCACCAACCGGGAGAAACAATTCCTGATTGTATCGTTCTCGATCCAATGCGGAAAGATTGTTCGTATCCGTACAAAGGTCTTTCAGGTTGTGGTGTAGGATTCAAATTGCTACAAGCACTTCAACAAACATTGAATTGGGACATTGAATTGGTATGGAAACAACTTGATTTAGTAGCACTAAGTATTGGCGCAGACATTGTTCCGTTAACAGGTGAGAATAGAATTTTATGTTTTCACGGATTGGCGCGACTGAACGAAGAACCACGTATTGGTATCGCTACATTGGTGAAAATTGCGGATAAAACATTTCCACTGACGCTTACTGATGTCGTGTTCATCATAGCACCACGTATTAATGCTGCAGGGCGAATCCAATCCGGAAAAAAATCTGTAGAATTAATGATTTCAGAAGACGAAAAAGACCTTCAAGAAATTGCCAAAAGCATCGATCTTGACAATCAAGAACGTCGTATGTTAGATGCTCAAATCACTTATGAAGCACTTGAAATGATTGAAGAAGACACTTCATTTTCAACAAAAAAATCAACTGTCCTTTACCATCCTGAATGGCACAAAGGAGTCGTAGGAATCGTTGCTTCTCGTATCATTGAATCACATTACAAACCAACCATCGTTCTAACAGAATCAAATGGAAAGGCAACAGGTTCTGCAAGAAGTATCAAAGGAATTGATATACATCACGCACTCACACTCTGTGAAGATGTACTGATCCAATTCGGTGGACATGCATTTGCAGCAGGAATGACACTTGAAATTGAGCAAATTCCTGTCTTTAAAAACAAATTTGAGGAAGTCATTGCCACATTACTTTCTGAAGAAGATAAAAATGAGGAATTGATCATCGATAGCGAGATTACGTTTGAATCGATTTTTGAAAGCACCGAACGTATTGAAAACATCCCTAAATTTAAACGGATTATCGATCAAATGGAACCGTTTGGACCACACCAAATGAAACCTGTTTTTTTAAGTAAACAAGTGTCCATTCTCGATGCTTCTTTATTAAAAGGAGAACACTTAAAAATGAAAGTCCAACAAGGGAAAATCATTTTTGATGCTGTCGGATTTAGAATGGCTGAATTGTATTCGTTGGTATTAAAAGGAAAACCTATTGATCTAGTTTATACCATTGAATTAAATACTTGGAAAGATAAAACCTCATTACAATTGATAATTAAGGATTTAAAAGTTTCAAAATGAAACTAATTTAATTAAATCCATTAAAATCGGTAGGACATTTAAACATGTCTTTTCGTTTCTTCTTTTCATTTGCAACTTTGAACAATAGTTTATCATCAATCATAAATACAAGCGAAACTTCATGCGAACCAAATGAAGCCGTCCGCAACTTTGACAATGTAAAATCAGCACTGTAGGTAAATCGAAGATTATTTGAAATACCAACGGGAAATATAAATCCAATAGACGTTATCAAAGATTCAAATCGTTGATTGTACAAAGTAGTACCGCTTCGTGTCCATACTCCTATATTGAGCGATGTACGATGTTGTATATTGAAACCCAAGGTTTGTGTCGTGAATTTATTTTGAAGTTCATAAATACCCGCAACTGAATATACAAGAGCACCAAATAAGACCTGTGTTCTTGCATGTACAACAGATTTAATTGGAACCGTTGCACTTCCTGAAAAATAACCGTCTCTTGGTTGATTTAGGTGATGCATCGCAGCGCCAATATTGGTCATAAATTTCTTAAATTGATAATTGTATTTGTTTTCAAAATAATACTGGTATGCTATACCTGTACCTAAATCCAAATAAGAATAATTATTCGAGGAAGGTGGTAAAAATTTAGTTGCATATACTTTACCATACACTTCATCGTATTGATCTGAAAAATTTAACTTTTGCCAATCAATCGATTTATTGAGATAAGTTCCGGACATTCCGAATTGAAGTTTATGATTGGAATTTTCAATTGGACAATAAGCATACATTAAACTTCCGCCTGTTGTTCGCAACATTCCTTCTCCTGCAACATCCGTAAACACATTTAAACCCATGGCAAATTGATTGAGAAACTCTCCTTCCAAAGTTGCTGAATAAGTACTAAATTCACCAGGTACTGGAGCCCATTGATTTCTTGCATTTAACCTACATGTAAAACCTCGATTTATTGCGGTCATCGCTGAATTATAATACGTTGGATTGTTATAAAACAGAGTGAAATTAGGGTCTTGACTAAAAACAACTAACCCGTTTAAAAAAAGTAATATGTATAGGAATCCTTTTTTCATTATTTAATAACAGTTACTGTTCCTGACCTCTTGTAAACTGAAGGTTCATACTCCTTCCCTTCCCAAACAGAATCGTCTTTAAAAATAGCATCCACTTTCCATACATAAGAATCTTGTTGAACATATTGATCTTTATATGTTCCATCCCAAGCCTCAATTGGCCTTCCTGCATCATCAATTGCGTTTGATCTCCAAATTAAATTCCCCCAATCATCGTAGATTGATATCTCGTATTTTGCTAATCCAACACCTTTCGGTACAAAATGAGATACTTCAAAATCTTGATGACCTAAATAAATTGCATTTGGTAT
>CAMCQL010000205.1 GCA_945877005.1 Chryseobacterium gleum | reverse complement strand
ATAAATGTATTGAATGAAAAGTTGGGGACGCAATTGGGGTATTTTTCAGGGTTTTCGTGGAAAAATAAAGAGCAATTTTATGTAAACGATGGACATAATTATTACCTGTTTGATTTAGTAAGCGTTTCTGGAAAAAAGTTATTTGAATTAGAGGATAAAGCTGAGAATATGCTAGTTGCAAATTCGTATAGTTCAATTGCTTATACTATTGGTAATAATATTCAAGTGCTAAAAAATGGAAGTGTCACTAAAATTACTTATAACAATGATAAGAACATAGTTTCTGGTCAATCCATAGCCCGAAATGAATTTGGAATTTCAAAAGGAATGTTTTGGTCAAATGATGAAAATATGTTAGCTTTTTATCAAAAAGATGAGTCAGAAGTTGCCGATTATCCTTTGCTTGATATTGAATCTACTCCAGGAGAGTTAGTGAATTTAAAATATCCAATGGCAGGTTATAAATCAGAGAAACCTAAAGTTGGAATTCATAATTTTTTAACTGGTAAAACTGTTTACATTTCCCCTAAAAGAAGAGTAGACGATTATTTAACAAATTTAGCTTGGACTCCTGATAATAAATATGTTGTAATTGCGGAGTTGAATCGCGAACAAAATCATTGTTGGTTAAATGTATACGATGCTTCAACAGGGGAGTTTGTACGTTCGTTATTTGATGAGCAAAACTCGAAATGGGTAGAACCAGAAAACCCAGTTTTTTTCCCATCCAAAAAGTCTAATAATTTTGTTTGGATTTCACAAAGAGATGGTTTTAACAATCTATATTATTACGATTGGGAATCTGGAAAACTCATTCAGCAATTGACTAATAATAAGTTTGTTGCTAAAAACATTGTGGGTACAATTATCAATAATGCTGAAATTGTATTTACTGCGACAGGTACAAGTCCATTGGATTTAAAGTATTTTGCTGTTAACTTAAAAGGAAAACAACGAGAAATCACTAAAAATCCAGGGACTCACTCTTTGGTTATTGGTTTCGATGGTGCTTGTTATTACGACGAGTTTTCAAGTCATTCAATACCAAATAAGTCTTTATTGTTGAATCCGCAAGGAAACGAATTGAAAGAACTTTTAGTGTCAACTGATAAGTTGGTGGATTATCAAATTGGTGAAACGGTGATTGATAAAATTAAAACCAACGAAGGGATTGATTTATATTACCGTTTGATTAAGCCGAGCCATTTTGATCCAACTAAAAAGTATCCAGTGATGGTGTATGTTTATGGCGGTCCACATGCTCAGATGATTCAGAACGAATGGTTGGATGGGTCTAATTTATGGATGCATTGGTTGGCAGAAAAAGGTTATTTGGTGTATACGATTGATAATAGAGGTTCTGCGAATCGTGGTTTTGAGTTTGAAAGTGTGATACATAGACAACTTGGAACGGTTGAAATGGAAGACCAATTATTAGGTGTTAAGTTTTTGAAGTCATTGCCTTACGTTGATTCCAATCGATTAGCCATTCACGGATGGAGTTTTGGAGGATTTATGACAACATCTATGCTGTTAAGAAAACCTGGAACTTTCAAAGTAGGAGTAGCGGGTGGACCCGTTACAGATTGGAAATATTATGAAATCATGTATGGTGAACGCTATATGGATTTACCAGAAGAAAATCCTGAAGGATATAAAACAGCTTCATTGTTGAACCATGCTCAAAATTTAAAAGGTGATTTGCTCTTGATTCATGGAACCAATGACGATGTGGTAGTAATGCAGCATAATTTTGCTTTAGTGAAGAAATTTGTTGAGTTAGGAATTCAGATGGATTTTTTCCCTTATCCGATGCATAAACACAATGTGTACGGTAAAGACCGTGTACACTTAATGGAAAAGGTGTTGAATTACATCATAGAAAATAATAAATAATTGTATTTTAAAATAGAATCAAAGTGATTACACTTGAAACTTATATCAACGCTTTTCGCTTAATGTGCACTGCAAAGACCTTGGCAGAAAAATATGAAGCACATAAAGAAATTACTTCAAAATATGTTCATGCAACATCGCGAGGTCATGAAGCAATTCAATTGGCATTAGGGATGCAATTATTGAAACAAGATTGGGTAGCTCCTTATTATAGAGACGATAGCATTTTACTCGCCATTGGGATGAAACCTTATGAATTAATGTTGCAAGTCTTTGCCAAAAAAGACGATCCTTTTTCAGGTGGTCGTACGTATTATTCTCATCCATCGTTAAACCGGGAGGACATGCCAAAAATCCCTCATCAGTCTTCTGCGACAGGGATGCAAGCAATACCTACAACTGGTGTTGCGATGGGTATTCAATACAAAGAATCGCAAGGTTTGTCAGATGATTTTAATGGACAAAATCCTGTTGTAGTTTGTTCATTAGGTGATGCTTCGTGTACGGAAGGGGAAGTTGCAGAGGCTTTTCAAATGGCTTCGCTTAAACAATTCCCGATACTATATTTAGTTCAAGACAATGGCTGGGATATTTCTGCAAATGCCAAAGAGACAAGATCTCAAGATATAACTGGTTATGCGAAAGGATTTCACGGTATTGAAGTGAGAACCATTGATGGAAGTGATTTTACTTCATCCTTTGAAACAATAGAAGAAGTTATAGAAATCATTCGTAAAGAACGACGACCATTTATTGTTCATGCGCATGTTCCGCTATTGGGACATCATACATCTGGTGTTAGAAAAGAATGGTACAGAGATGACTTAGAAGAAGCGGCAACTAGAGACCCTTATCCTAAGTTGAGAAATAAACTAATTGAACTGGGAGTTGAATTAAAAGAAATTGAAAAAATTGAGCAGGATATTTTCGAGTTAGTTGCAAATGATTACGATAAAGCTTTAAATGCACCTGATCCTATACCGTCTTCGATACAAGATTATATTTTTGCTCCTTCACCTATTACTGAAGAAGTAGGAGTGAGAGCACCTGAAGGAAAAAAGAAAACTGTAATGGTGGACAGTGCTTTATTTGCTGTGCGTGAATTAATGCAGAAACATCCTGAAGCCCTACTTTATGGTCAGGATGTCGGAGGGAGATTGGGAGGTGTATTTCGAGAAGCGGCAACTTTGGCACAAACTTTTGGTGATCAACGTGTTTTTAACACACCTATTCAAGAAGCGTTTATTATCGGAAGTACGGTGGGTATGTCTGCTGTAGGGTTAAAACCAATCGTTGAAGTGCAATTTGCGGACTATATTTGGCCAGGACTCAACCAATTATTTACTGAAGTAAGTAGGTCTTATTATTTGTCCAATGGGAAATGGCCTGTTAGTTGTATCATTCGTGTTCCTATCGGTGCATATGGCTCAGGAGGACCTTACCATTCATCTAGTGTTGAATCTGTCTTAACCAATATCAGAGGAATTAAAATTGCTTATCCTTCAACAGGTGCTGATTTAAAAGGATTGTTAAAATCTGCTTTTTATGACCCTAACCCAGTCGTGATTTTGGAACACAAGGGCTTGTATTGGTCAAAAATTCCCGGTACTGAAGGAGCAATGTCCAT
>CAMCQL010000204.1 GCA_945877005.1 Chryseobacterium gleum | reverse complement strand
TTTTGACTTTGGAATTGGTTGCATTAACAATGGAGCGATCAATTTTTCATAAGGCTTCATGTCACGCAAAATGCCCTCCACTTTGGGATAAATATCCTCAGACAAATAGGTTGTATCCACTCGGGGATACGTCACTAATTTCTTTTCGTATAAATTTTGAATTCCCTTTAATGTATCTTCTGCAGTAAATGAATATTTTCTGTTGGCTTCAACCTGCAAAGCTGTTAAATCGAACAAACGAGGATTTCCCTCTTTTCCTTCTTTTTGTTCAAATGACGTAATTTCAAAAAGATGTTGTTTCAAATAAGCCAAGCCCTTTTCAGCCTTATCTTTTGACCTCAATCGATCAATTGTAGCAGTGAACTCTGTTGATCGGTATATTGTTTTTAATTCCCAGTATTCATCGACTACAAACGCCTCAATTTCTTTGTGTCTTTGAACAATCATTGATAATGTTGGTGTTTGAACGCGTCCAATAGAAAGTGTTGCTTTTCCTCTTCCAAATTTGACCGTAAACAACCGCGTCGCATTCATCCCTAACATCCAATCTCCAATGGCACGAGCACTTCCTGCTTTGTATAAATTCTCATACTTTTGAGCATCGACTAATTTTGAAAACCCTTCTTTTATCGCCTCTTCCGTCAATGAAGAAATCCACAAACGTTTTATCGGTACGTTACATTTAGCTTTCAATAATACCCAACGTTGAATCAATTCTCCTTCTTGTCCAGCATCACCACAGTTAATGACTTCAGAACAGTTTTGAACCAATCTTTCTATTGTATGAAATTGTCGGATGGAAGATTGTTGATTGATTAACTTAATACCAAAGCTTGAAGGAACCATTGGCAAATCTTCAAGTCGCCAATATTTCCACTTTTCAGTATAGTCTTGAGGCTCTTTTAAGGTGCATAAGTGTCCGAATGTCCAAGTCACCTGGTAACCATTCCCCTCCATATAGCCATCCTTCGCTTGCGTTGCACCTATTATTTTGGCAATATCACGCGCAACACTCGGTTTCTCAGCTATACAAACAATCATAGGGATTTATTGGGGAAACGAAGATAAGCATAAAGAGGTGTAAATGAAGTAAGTTTCTGAAAAAAATCAATAAATTCAGTAATGGCTAACACATAAATATAGCTATGTTTTCTAGAGAAAATACGTTTAAAAATATCACTTCCAAAAACGAAACACCACAAAGCCATGTGGATTTTTTTCATCTGGTTGATAATTCAATAACTCTTCTTTATTCCACTTTGATTCATCGAACTCAGGAAAAAAAGTGTCTGGTTCAAAAGCATGATCAATATTTGTAATGAACATCTCATATAAATCTGGATGGGCCAAAGCTTCAGCATAAATTTGACCTCCACCGATTACGAATAATTTACGTTCAGTTTCAGACTTGAAATGGGAAAGACAATCATTCAGTGAAGTAAATACGTTACACGCACCAGCATCAAAATTTGCATTTCTACTCAAAACCACATTTTCTCTATTCGGTAACGGACGGTACTTTTCAGGAATAGAATCATAATTTTTACGTCCCATCACTACAATTTGTCCTTTCGTTGTAGTAGTGAAAAAACGCATTTCTGCAGGTAAGTGCCACATTAAATCATTGTCTTTACCGATTCCACGGTTCTGATCCATTGCTACTATAAGAGAAAACTTCATGTTTTATGAGATAAAGGAAGAAAAAATGAAAATGAATGAAGAAATAGTAAAAAATTTAAATGAAAATATTTCAAATAATACTCATCAAAAACAACTCATTCCAAATTCATACTAAACTGCTACCGCTCCCTTAATATGTGGGTGAGGATCGTAGTTTGTAAGTTCAAAATCTTCTAGTTTGAATTCGAAAATATTTTTAACAGCAGGATTTATTTTCATTAATGGTAATGAACGACACTCACGAGACAACTGTAATTTCACTTGATCTAAATGATTATTATACAAATGAACATCTCCAAATGTATGAACAAAATCACCTAACTTCAGATCGCATACTTGAGCTATCATCATTGTCAACAATGCATATGAAGCGATGTTAAATGGAACTCCAAGAAAAGTATCCGCACTACGTTGATACAGTTGACAACTTAATTTACCTTCTGAAACATAAAACTGAAACATCGAATGGCAAGGCGGCAAGGCCATTGTATCTACATCCGCAACGTTCCATGCTGAAACCATTAATCGTCTTGAATCGGGATTATTTTTAATTTGCTGAATTACATTAGAAATTTGGTCTATTGTTCCGCCTTTACCATCTGGCCATGAACGCCATTGGTAACCGTACACAGGGCCTAACTCGCCTTGGGCATCTGCCCATTCGTCCCAAATTGAAACGTTGTTCTCTTTCAAAAATTTGATATTTGTATCTCCACGTAAAAACCACAAAAGTTCAACAATGATTGACCTCAAATGAAGTTTTTTTGTGGTCAATAATGGAAAGCCTTCATTCAAATCAAAACGCATTTGATAACCAAAAGTTGAAATAGTTCCAGTACCGGTTCTATCACCTTTTTGCGTCCCATTCGTTAGAATGTGATTTAATAAGTCGTGGTATTGTTTCATTCGTAATTTACTAAAACTATAATAATTATGATTGACTTCTTTTGTTTATCTCATCACGTAAACGAGAAGCTAATTCGTAATCCTCATTTTCGATTGCATCAGAAAGCTGTTTTTCTAACTCTTCCAAATCAAGTACAGCGATCCCTGTTTCTTTTTCTATTTGAGCAACTTCTGAAGATTGCGTATCGGCAACCAATTCTGAGTTTTCATCCAACAAAATACCTGCAGTTGATAGAATATTTTCAAACGTATAAATAGGACATTTAAACCTAACTCCGATTGCGATTGCGTCTGAAGTTCTAGCATCAATCTCGCTAAACTTACCATCCTTCGCGCAAATAATTTTAGCGTAAAAAACACCTTCTACCAAATTGTAAATGACAACTTCAGTTATATCAATTTGAAAAGACTGAGCAAAACTTTTAAACAAATCATGTGTTAAAGGTCGAGTTGGCGTCATTTTCTCTAACTCAATTGCAATCGCCTGAGCTTCAAAACCACCTATTATTATCGGTAAACTTCTTTTTCCCCCAGCTTCTGCCAAAACTAATGCATAAGCCCCAGATTGCGTTTGACTGTATGATAAGCCAACAATTTCAAGTTTTACTTTATCCATTTTAAAAAATAATATTAGATAAGCAGTTAGGAAAATCTCATCTTACCAACCACTTATCGATGATCCTTACGGATTAATTTGCTTGCTTAAATTTCTTTAACGCTTCTGTCAACTTCGGAATTATTTCAAATGCATCACCAACTACACCGTAATCAGCGGCTTTAAAGAAAGGTGCCTCAGCATCCGAATTAATTACAACAATCACTTTAGAACCGTTTACTCCAGCTAAATGTTGAATTGCACCAGAAATCCCTGCTGCAATGTATAAATTTGGACGAATAGCTACACCTGTTTGTCCAACATGTTCGTGATGAGGTCTCCATCCAATATCCGCAACTGGTCGAGAACAAGCTGT
>CAMCQL010000203.1 GCA_945877005.1 Chryseobacterium gleum | reverse complement strand
AAACTTTTCACGATTCTCTTTCAAGGCTGCTTTTTCAGATTTAAAAGCTGCTTTATCAGTTTTGAATTTTTCACGCGCTGCTTTTGTAGCTTCTTTGTCTCCACTAGCTTTAGCAGCTTCAAGTGCTTTTTTCTCTTCTATTAGTTTCGCTTTCTCGTCTTTCAAGGCATTTCCTTTTTCCACTAATGCCGTTTTTTCAGCTTTTAATTTGTCTTTCGTAGTTTGTTTTTCAGTTGTCTCTTGTGCAAATAATGTTGTTCCTGCAATTATTAATGCTGCACTTAAAATTAATCGTTTCATAGTCGTTTTGTTTTTAATTGTTTCTGTATGTAAGACTACGGTTAGTTGGTAAAGTTTAATCTGAAATGAAAAAAAACTAAAAAAACCGAGAAGTTCTCCTCGGTTTTTTATCTATGTATTTTATAATTAGTTATTTAATTACATTTAGTTTTTTTCCGACTTTGATAAATGCAGCAATTGCTTTGTCTAAATCTTCGATGCTATGTGCTGCTGAAATTTGCGTTCGAATACGTGCTGCACCTTTTGCAACTACTGGATAGAAGAATCCAATTGCATACACACCTTCTTCCAATAACATGTCTGCGAATTGTTGTGATAACGCTGCATCGTACAACATAATCGGTACTATAGGTGAATCTCCAGGTTTAATATCGAAGCCTGCTGCTATGACACGTTCTTTGAAGTATTTCGTATTAGATTCTAAACGATCTCTTAATTCTGTAGTCGCACTCAATATGTCAAAAACCTTGATAGAAGCCCCAACGATTGCTGGAGAAAGTGAATTTGAAAATAAATAAGGTCTAGAACGTTGACGAAGCATTTCTATAATTTCTTTTTTTCCAGTAGTGTAGCCACCCATTGCTCCACCAAGTGCTTTTCCTAACGTGCCTGTAATGATGTCCACTCTATCCATCACATTGTGGTATTCTGGAACACCACGACCAGTTTCCCCAATAAATCCAGCGGAATGACATTCATCAGTCATTACTAAAGCATTGTATTTGTCTGCTAAATCACAGATTTCATTCATTTTTGCGATGTCACCATCCATAGAGAATACTCCATCAGTTACAATGATTCTAAAACGTTGTTCTTGAGAAGCGATTAATTGTGCTTCTAAATCAGCCATGTCTGAATGTTTGTAACGGTATCTTTTTGCTTTACACAAACGAACACCATCAATAATGGACGCGTGGTTTAATTCATCTGAAATAATTGCATCATCTTCGCCAAATAAAGGTTCAAAAAGACCACCATTTGCATCAAATGCAGCAGCATAAAGAATGGTATCTTCTGTTCCGTAAAATTCAGCAATTTTCTTTTCAAGTGTTTTATGAATATCTTGAGTACCGCAAATAAATCTTACAGAAGACATACCGTAACCATGTGTATCCAATGCATCTTTTGCTCCTTTGATTACATCAGGATGAGAAGATAATCCTAAATAATTATTGGCGCACATGATCACAACTTCATCTCCTGAAGAAACAGTTACTCTTGCTCCTTGTGGAGAAGTGATGATACGTTCTTTTTTAAAAATACCACCTTCTTCAATTGTTTTTAACTCAGTGGTTAAAAAATCTTTCATTGTACTATACATAATTTACTTTTGTTATAAGTTGAGAGGATCTCTAAAAATTGCTTTTTCTTCGTTCAACTTCAAAATTCATCGCCTCAAATACCAGCGTATTCTGCGTATTTAATTTTTTGTTTGCCTTTAAAAATCTACTTATTAGAACTCCTCATGAATAAATTGAATTGTAAAATTACTATTTTTTCTTTTTTACTTGTCTATCACAGTTCGCTCTTTGAATTTTATTGCGTTCGTTTTTCATTTTTTGTCGTTTTATTCTGTCAAATTTTATCAGTAGTACTATTAAATTTCAACTACTTATATCACAATCAATAATGTTTTAATTGAATTATATACAGCTTAAAAGTTTGTTCAAATGGATTTTCAATTAAATTTAACAAAAAAATTTAGGATGCTACATTCAATGACAGGGTATGGTAAATCCACGGGGGTTTATCAAGATAAAAAGATAAGTGTTGAAATCAAAGCTTTGAATAGTAAATCGTTAGATTTATTTGTGAGACTTCCTTCTGTATATAGAGAGAAAGAATTAGAGTTTCGTCAGTACATTGGTCAGGAGTTAGAACGAGGAAAAATTGAAGTTCAAATTCAATTGGAGTCTACGGGAACATTCAAAAGTGTTGAAGTAAACAAAGAACTCGCTAAAGCATATTATGCAGATTTAAAAGCAACTAACGATTTGTTAGGGATTCAAACTACCGATTATTTATCCTTGCTATTAAAAATGCCTGAAATTTTAGCTCAGTCGAAAGAAGGAATTACTGCAGAAGAACTTGATTTCGTTCATCAATTGATTCAACAAGCGTGTGATAATTTGAATGTTTTCAGAAGACAAGAAGGAGTTGCACTTGAAAAAGAGTTTACAGCTCGGATAGATGAAATTTCTCTTTTGTTGACCCAAGTAAATGATTACGAGAATGTTAGGATTGAGTCAATTAAAGAGCGCATTAAGAAAAGTTTGGAAGATGGCGTTCCAAGTGGTTTTGATGAAAATAGATTTCACCAAGAATTAATTATTTACATAGAGAAACTTGATATTTCAGAAGAGAAAATGCGTTTAAAGAATCATTTGGATTACTTTTTAGAAACGATGACTGAGAAAAATGCGGGTAAAAAATTAGGGTTTATTACGCAAGAAATTGGGAGAGAAATAAATACCTTGGGAAGTAAAAGTTATCATGTTGAATTACAAAAAATTGTTGTTCAAATGAAAGATGCTTTAGAGAAAATTAAAGAACAAGTTTTGAATACATTATAAGTAGATGGCAACTGATTTAAATACAGGGAAATGCATTTTGTTTTCTGCTCCTTCGGGAGCAGGTAAAACGACAATTGTTCGACATTTGTTAGAGCACAATCCATCGTTGGCTTTTTCTATTTCCGCTTGTAGTAGGGCTCCTAGAGGTGTGGAGGAAGATGGAAAAGATTATTATTTTTTAGGTTTAGAGAAATTTCAACAGAAAATAAAAGAGGGTGCTTTTTTGGAGTGGGAAGAAGTGTACGCAGAGAATTATTACGGTACTTTGAAGGAAGAAGTGGAGCGTATTTGGAGTCTTGGTAAGACTGTTGTTTTTGACGTAGATGTGGTTGGTGCGTTGAATATAAAGAAACAATTGGGTGAACGGGCATTGGCGATTTTTGTGCAAGCTCCTTCCTACGAGGAATTGGAGCGAAGATTGCGCTCAAGAAGCACTGAATCGGAAGAGAAGATTCAAATGCGAATGGCAAAAGCAAAAGAAGAAATGGCAAAAGCGGAATCCTTTGATGTTATCTTAGAAAATATAGATCTTTCTAATGCGTGTCAAAAAGCTGAACAATTAGTCGCTCAATTTTTGCATAATCAATGAAAATAGGGTTATTTTTTGGGACGTTCAATCCGATTCATATCGGACATCTAATCATTGCGAATCATATGGTCAACCATACAGATTTGGAACAAGTTTGGATG
>CAMCQL010000202.1 GCA_945877005.1 Chryseobacterium gleum | reverse complement strand
CATTTCTCTTGCTCCTCATCCCATAGAGTTCGAACTTTTTTGTCTTCAAACAAGTGCAATGCTTGCTTTTGTGTCATAACTAAAAAATTTAAATCCTTACTAAGAATAAATATACGTATTTTAACTCTAGTGATTTTAAATACATTTATACAAATTCAAGCAACAAAAACCTTGGTCTGAGTAATTATTGGTTTATGAAAATTAATTTTATTTCAACGATTGCTTAGACACTTTTTTTAAATCATGGGTTTTGCCTGCAAGATGAATAATAGTAGCACCATTTATCTTTACTTATTGAGTAATTGGATAACCCACTGACATAGAAAAAACCTCATGAGAGGTTTTCAAATATTCGTTTAGATTACAGCCGACAAATCCTGAGGCTCCGGTTATAGTTGCTTTCATTTAATAATTTATAACTGATCGGCTATCATATCCCAAATTTTAGTTTGTTCAAAATTTTCTTGAACAAACAACCTTCCCTTGGCCCCATGCTCTTTAGCAACTTTTTCATTTTCTAAATAAAACAAAATTTTATCTGCAATATCATTAGGTTCATTAGAAGTAAAAAGGCCTGTTTGATTTTCTATTATAGCTTCAGTGCATCCAGTTGCTTTAGTTATAATTACTGGTAGCCCCATAGATGAAGCTTCTAAAGATACTGTGGGAAAACCTTCTCTATATGTTGGCAAGATAAAAATGTCCATAAGTGCAAAATAAGGTGACGCATCAGCAACAAATTCTTCAAAAATAATTGTTGGATTAGATTTTATTTGATCTTTGGAGTAATCTGAAATCGAATCCTTTTCTTCAATAGGCCCCACCAATAATAACTTACTATTAGATCTTTCTTTAATCAATATATTCCAAGCATTTATTAAATCATCAATTCCCTTATCTTTTACTATCCTACCAACATAGCCTACAACTTTATCTTTAGGAGTAATATTATAAGCGCTCTTTAATTGAATAACTCTTTCTATGATTTTCAACTTTGGATTAAATCTTCCATTAGTATCAATACCATTACAAGTACCTAAACCTAAAACTAAATTTTTATTAGATTTATTTAATTTATCTTGCACACTAATTTGTTTAACAGAGTTACTAACACAAACCACTTTTATTGCAAAAAAACCTGTTAATCTATCAATATTTTTCAATAAGCATCTTTTAGTTCCTTTACTTGTTTCATATACAATACCATGTCTAAAGTAAATTCTGTCTGAAATACCAGCAAAAAATGATGCAATCATGGCTACCATTCCTCCTTTTGGAGTATGTCCCACAACTTTGTCAATTTTATTTTTTTTTATATATGTATATATCTTGAAAATTGCCTTTATATCTTTTAAAGGACTAATATATCTTGTTATTTCAACTTCAAATGGGATATATTCTAATCTCTCAGAATATTCAATAAAATCATCTGAAGGTGAGCACCCCAAATGATATTCATTACCTGTTTTATTCTTTAAGTATAAAAACTGTTTTCCAAAAAAATGGTTTATAACAAACGATACTGTTATAATATGAAGAATTCTTTGTTTTTCCATAATTAAAATCTAATCCAAAAAAACATGGATTAACTTATATCTAATTTATTTGATGAAATCTAAATATTTATCTAAAATATATTCTTTCCTAAAATCTAATGATCTTATTATCACATTCTTTTTACACAAATCATAATAATTTGAATCACTTACCATCTCATTTACAGCATATGCCATAAAATCAACATTATTAAACGGAACAAGAATGCCATAAGCTGTCCTCAAATTTTTGTTGACTGAATTTGACAAAGAAACTTTCATGATTTCTTTTGGTCCAGATGGGCAATCTGTTGTAATTATTGGTAATTCGCATGCCATAGCTTCTAACAAAACATTAGGAAATCCTTCATGATTTGATCCGAATAAAAAAGCATTAGCCCCTTTTAAATAACCGAATATATTAGATGAAAATGGCATTAAAAACACTTGTTCTTGAAGATTAAACTCTTCAATTTTTGCTTGTAAAAATTCTTTTAATTCTCCCTCTCCAAAAATATATAACCTGATATTTTTATTTCCGATTTTAACAAAAGATTTTAAAAGAAGAATATGATTTTTACCCTCATTAAGTCTTCCAACGCTTATAAAATTAAAGTATCCATAGTCATAAAAATTTGCAACCCCTATACTTTTTGATACTTTATCTAAATCAATCGGATTATATATTGTCGTTATTAACTCTTTTGAAATGTTAAAATTTTTTATTAATTCCAAACCATTCCCTACTGAATTTGCTAATATACCGTCTGCTTTTGGAAAAGTCTTTTTAATAATAAATGAATTTATTTTACAATGCAAAGATGTCCCAACATATTGTGCACTCGGGTTAGATCTCTCACTTATAAAAGTTTTAACCTTACTTCCTAAAATTTTTGATATTAAATTCACATAATTTGGTCTATTCAAAAATGATAAACTAATCGTGATCTTTTCTCTTTGTAGAAATTTTTTATATTTATAAGCTAAAAGAGGTAATTTGATTAATTTTAAAAATGCTGATTCTTTAAGATTGGTCTTTTCCAAATAAAAAATATTGATATTATTCGGTAATTCATAAACAACAATTTCACTCATCAATACTAAAAAAACATCAACTTTCTTTTCTGTAAGATATACTACTAGCTGCGAAACTACTCTTTCTGCACCTCCACCAGCTAAAGAATGGATTAAAATTGAAACTTTCATTTTTAATTTAGCGATTTAATAATTCTTCATACTGGCTCAAAATCTTTTCAGAATTAAATTTATTAATTACAGACAACTTTACCTTATTAGGATCAATTGACTTTAATCTTTCCAAATTATTAAGTAAAGAACTAAAATCATTTTCGTTTTCTACCAAAAATCCATTTTCGCCGTTGATAACTATATCTTTAGTACCGCCTGGGGCATTAAATGCAATTACAGGTGTTCCCACTGTACAACTTTCTAAGAGTGCATTCGGAAAACCTTCAACATAAGATCCTTGAATGAAATAATTCTTATTAATTAGTTCTCCTAAAATATTTGAAGTAAAATGAATGAAACTTACTTTGTCATTTAAACCATATTCCTCAACCAATTGTTTTATCTGTTCTTCCTGTGGGCCAGAACCTATAATACAATAGTTGAAAGAATAATTTTGAATCTTTGATAAACCTTTAATTATTCTAAAATAACCTTTTACCTCACTAAGACTTCCAACTGTAACAAAGTTGAAATTCTCTGAATTAGGATTACTTTTATACATTGATTCTTCTTTTGGTATTAAAGTAATTGGGTTATGAATCAAAACCAATTTTGAAGGATTTAGCTGCAGTGTGTGGATGAAATCATTTCTCATATCTTCAGATTGGCAAATAATAGCTGACAACCTGGGGTAAAAAATCTTCATTAAAGTTAAATTTAATTTAGAATTCATTTTAGAAAATTCATTCATCTTAGAAACTACACTTGCTTCTCTTCCAATAAATTTTATTTTTCTAAAAAATAAACTAAAAAACCCCATCATTATATTAACATGTCCAATTGAACTAACTACAATAGAAGGTT